>CAMWVJ010000084.1 GCA_947177645.1 uncultured Desulfovibrio sp. | reverse complement strand
TCCTCGGTCGAGTACTTAAGTACACTCCCTTCGGAAATTATTTTTCTTCCTTGCCAGCAGCAAAAAATCTTATTTTTTAGGATTCTTCCGGCACCAGCACCCGTCTTCCGCTTCGCTCCAGACGGACTTAAGGAATCTCCCTCAACTGCATCGTGCAATGTGACTTTGCTGGCAGAAGACGTTATGGATCTTTCAGAGTGGAAACGGGCCTTGGACGCCGAGTTTGCGGGTGCGGAAGGGGAAATGCTCGCCCTGCTTGAAGAACTGGTGAGCATCGATTCCCCCACGGCCTCGGGCGCCGGGGTGGACCGCATGGGTGACCGGCTCACCGCGTGGCTCGCCGAGGCCGGCTTTGAGACCGAACGCCTCTCCAAACCGCCCATTGCCCCGGACGAAGCGTGGCAGCAGGGGCTCGGCCATGCGCGCACCGCGCGCAGCCACCCGCTCGCCGCGGGGCCGGGCATCGCCTTCATCGGCCATATGGACACCGTGTTCCCCGAAGGGGAGGCGGCCCGGCGCCCCTTCAGGGTCAACCGCGCGGCCGACACGGTCACGGGGCCGGGCGCCGCGGACATGAAGGGCGGCCTCGTGGCCATGCTCTTCGCCGCGCGCGCCCTGCGGCGCCTGCTGCCCTGCCCGCTGACGCTCATGTTCTCCCCTGACGAGGAGCTGGGCTCGCCCACCGGCTCGGCCGCCCTCAAAAGCCGGCTGCCCGGGGCGCTCGCCGTGTTCTGCGCCGAGCCCGGGGGCCTTGGCGGGCGCGTCACCCTGTCGCGCAAGGGCTCGGGCCACATGCGGCTGCGCGTCACGGGCAAGGCCGCCCATGCGGGCCGCAACTACGAGGACGGCGCCTCGGCCGTCATCGACCTCGCGCACAAGCTGCTGGAGATCAATGAACTTTTGGATCTTGACCGCGGCCTCACGGTGAACGCCGGCATGATCGAGGGCGGCATTTCCGCCAATTCCGTGGCGCCCTGGGCCGAAGGGCTCATCCACCTCACCTACAGGCGCCTTGAGGACGGCGTGAACACCGTGGAGGCCATCCGCGAGGCGGCGCGCCGCGTCCATGTGCCGGGCACCAGCGCCAGCGTGAGCGGCGGCTTGCGGCTCTACCCGCTGGAGCGCACGGCCGCTGGGGACGACCTTTTCGCGCTGGTGCGGGAAGCGGGCGAAAGCCTCGGCATGCACCTCACCGGCCAGCATTACGAGAGCGCGGCCGAGTCCGGCCTGTGCTCGAGCGCGCTCGGGTTGCCCACCATCTGCTGCATGGGGCCCGAGGGCGAGCATATCCACACGGAGCAGGAATTTTTGCGCCTCTCCACCCTCGTCCCGCGTGCGGAGCTGCTTGCGCTCTCGGCGCTCGCCGCCGCGGCCCGCTTCGGCAGGCAGGCTTAAGGGGGCGCGCCGTATCAGGGTGCCGTTGCCTCCTGCCAGGAAGCATGCCGTCGGCTGGAGCAGGGGCAGCCCGCAAGATGCGGTATTTCCTGCATGCTCACCGTTGGCCTGCCGTGAGCCTCCACAGCCGGCAGGGATGCGTATAAGATGTACGGAGTGAAAAAAAGCAGATACTCTCCCTCCCGAGAGTGACGCCATGTCACCGGGAGTTTTTCCTAATGCCCTTCACCCCTTCGCAGAGAAGGGAACCGCTTATCTCTATCGCCTCTTCAAGAGGCATCTTTTTTCCTTCCAGGACCCATTGTTTGTACAATGCGTGGCCCGTTGTCAGCAGAAAGGTCACGACAAAGCCCCGCACCTGCCGGTCGAGGGCGTTGAACCATTCTGACCTGCTCCACGCGGCCTCCACAAAGCCGGCAAGCATGGCAAGCCCCATGGGGCCATACGCCTCGGAGCAGATGATCCTGTCATAGAACTCGCCCTGCCCGGAAGAAAACAGGAAAAACTCCCTGTTGAGCGTGAAAAGCTGCGCCGGCAGACGCAGCTCTTTTATCTGCTCAAGAAAGCTGGTCGTCATTCTCTCGAGTTGCGCCTGAAACAGGGCGTCAAGGGACGAGTAATGGAGATAAAAGGTTTTCTTGTTGATGCGCGCCTGCCGGCAGAGTTCGGCCACGGTCACGCGGCGCGGGGAGCGTTCAAGGACAAGCCTGTGCAGCGCCGCGTCTATGGCGTCAAGGGTCTTTGTTACCCGCAGATCCCGCTTTGGTTTTTCCCTGTCTCGCATAAAAAGCCACGGTTTCGGCAGAACGGTTGCCTAAGCAACCCAAAAAATTTTTTCGTCCATTGTCCGCTTCCCGCAATCAGGATACCGTGCCCCTGCACTGCCTGCAACATGCAGGAAGGGTGAACCGAAGTCAATTTACGGGAGAACATGATGGCCGCATTTCTCATGATCCGCTACAATGGCACACGCTGGGATGAGTTTGACGAAAAATATTATGCCGAAAAACATCTGCCGCAAGTAAAGGAAGCGTGGAAAACGTTTGGATTGGAGCAGCTGCGATATTTTTCTGCAATAGAGCCAGAGGGCACACAGGGCACACTGTGGATATGCGAATGCAGGTTTGCCACACCAGAAGCGCTCAAACAGGCGTTGGCCGCTCCTGTCAGCACCGCTCTTATCGGGGACATAAAGAATTTCACGAACATGGGCTGCACCATGGACACTCTGGAACCCATTGGTTGACGTGAACACGGCAAGATGCCGCAGGAGCTGGAAATGCGCAGGAGGGAAGCATTGATCGCTGCCGGAGCCGCAGGGCTGGGCTTGCTGGCACCTGTTTCGGATGCGGGGAGCGGGGAGGTGAAAAAATCTTTTGGAGAAATCGCCGCTTCACGGCGTTCCGTACGGCACTACACGGATGAGCCCATACGTCGTGAGCGTCTGGAGCACATCCTCACCACGGCCCTGCTCGCGCCCACATCCTGGGGCGAAAAAGTGGTCGAATTCGTGGTGGTCGAGGACAGGGAGATGTTGCGCCGGCTCGCGGCCTGCAAGCGCATCGGCGCGCCCTCCGTGGCCGCCGCCACGGCAGCGGTGGTGGTGCTGGTGAACCGGGACGCTTCAAAGCTCTGGATCGAGGACGGCTCCGTGGCCGCCACCTATGTTCTGCTCGGCGCCGAAGAAGAGGGCATCGGCGCCTGCTGGAACCAGATACGGGATCGGCAGGGGCAGGCCGCCTCCGCGGCTGACGAAATCCGGGGCTTGCTCCATATCCCCGAGAGCTACGGCGTGCTGTGCATCATCGCCCTGGGGCAGAAAGGCGAGCACAAACAGCCGAAAAAACCGGGCGAGATGCCGCTGAAGAACATCCATTGGGGAAAGTTTTGACAGGGAGGCATCATGAAAGGCTCGATCCTTTGCATCGGCGTTGGCCCGGGCATTGGCTTCGCTACGGCCCTGCGCTTTGCCACGGAGGGCTATAGCCCCATTCTGGCTGCGCGGAATGAAGACAAGCTGAAAAAGTTTGCCGCGGAAATAACGGCACGAACAGGACGGGACTGTGAGGTCCACGTCGTCGATGCGGCAAGCTCCGCACAGCTCGCCTCCCTCATCGATAAGTATGGGGAGCAAACGGAGATCCTTTTCTATAATGCGGCCATTTTGCGCCCGCAATCCATTTCCGAGGCGACCGATGCCTCGCTTGAGAACGACATGGCTGTTGACCTGACGGGCGCCCTGATCTCAGTGCGGAACATCCTGCCGTATATGAAGCGAAAAGGGCATGGCAGCATATTTCTGACGGGAGGAGGCTTCGCCGAGTCCCCCGCTGCGGAATACCTGGCCCTGAGCGTGGGAAAAGCGGGCCTGCGCTGCCTGTGCCACGCCCTGTTTGACGAGTTGCGAAAGTGCCATATCCAGATCGCCTCCATCCTCGTCAGGAAAGTGGTGGAACAGGCGCAGGGAGATCCGCAAAAAATCGCAGACCTCTTCTGGGCCATGTTCTCGCGGCCCCAACAGGAGTGGAGCTGGGAGGAAATTTACGAATAACGGGTTGAGCGCTTCGGGATTTTCAGCGCATCGGGCTGCGACAGGCCGTTAGCGCAAGCCACGCGGATGCAGCCTGCTCACGCCGTGAGCGGTTCGTTCTTGCCGAAGGTTTCGTAAAAGGTCTTTTCCGCTTCCGAATCGCCGATGAGATACATTTCCTCGCCTTCCTCGAAAACGTGGCTCGGGTCCGGGTTGGCGTGGAGGATGCCGTCGGCCCCGCGCAGGGCCACCACGCTGCAATGCGTGAGGCTCCTGATGCCGCTGCCCATGAGCGGCTTGCCGGCGAGGCTCTTGCCCACGGTGGCGCGAAAGATGTTCAGCCCCTCGCTGATCATGAGCACCTTGCCGGGCGCCAGCAGGTTGATGATGCTGCTCGTGACCATGGAGGCCAGCGAGAGCACGAGGTCGGCGCCGGCCGCGTGCAGGATGCCCACGTTGCGGTCGAGCGTGGCGCGGCTGATGATCTGGATGTCCTCGCGCAGGCGGCGGCAGTAGAGGGTGAGGTAAATGTTGGTGTCATCGTCGTGCGTCGTGATGATGACCGAGGGCGCGGTGCGGATGCCGGCGCGCTCCAGCACCTCGAGGTCCGCGGCGTCGCCGATGACGAGATGGTCCTTGAGGAAGCCGCCCTTGGGCGACTTGTCCACCACGCTGTAGGGGCGCCCGCTGCGCTCGAGCTGGCGCGCGGCGTCGCGGCCCACGCGGCCGCAGCCGAGGATGACCACCGGGGCCGCCCCCAGCTTGTCTTTCTTTTCCGCCTTCTCGCCCTTTTCCCCGGCGTCGGCGGCGGGGGCCTCCGGCTTCGCGCCGTTCTTGCCGCCGTCCTTGTCCCCATTTTTGGCCGTCCCCGCGTCGGGGCCGTCCTTTTCGCTCAAAAAGGCGTTGGCCGCCTGGATCTGCTGCATGTCGCCCACGATGACCATGACCATGGTGGCCGTGAGCACCGTGTCCGGCCCGGGCAAAACGAAGCGCCCCCGCTCCCAGAGGCCCACCACATTGGCGCCCGAGGCGTTGCGCAGGCCGCTCTTCCTGAGGGTCTTGCCCACGAGCGGCGTGCGCATGACCGGGCCTTCCGCGGCCACCAGCTCCTTGTAGCGGCTCGCGATGCTGAAGCGGGCGTTGGCGTTGAGCACGCGCCGGGCCAGGGCCTCGCCGAGCAGCCGGTGGAACTGGAAAACGCGCGAGCTGCCGGCCAGCCGCAGGATGTCGATGGCGTCCTCGCTCTGGGCCGAGGCCACGATGGGCACGTCAGGCGCCACGTCGCGCGCGGTGAAGACGATGTTGGTGTTGCGCACGTCGCTGTCGAGCACCACGAGCATGGCCGCCTCGGCGAGGCGCAGGTTGCGGTAGACCGTGGCGGAGTCGTGCTCGCCCACGATGGCGTCGTAGCCGCGGTCGAGCAGGTCGAGGGTCTTCTGGCTGTCGTTGCAGAGGAGCACGCAGCGCGCGCCGTAGCCCTTGAGGTCGTCCACGAGGTTGAGGGCGATGGGGCTCGTGCTGACCACGATGACGTGGCCCTTCATGTCCGGCGCCACGGCGCGCGGGGTGTGGCCCTTCTCCTGCGCCTTGAGCCAGGGCGCGTAAAAGAACTGGATGAAGGCGAAGGGCAGCATGATGAGCAGGAGCATCACGCCGGAGAGCAGGACGACGATGGAAAACACCATGCCGAGGGCGGAATGGAAGGTGATGTCCCCGAAGCCCAGGGTGGACATGACTGTCAGCGTCCAGTAGAGGCCGGTGATCCACGAATAGTCGTGCCCCTCGTAACGCATGATGACGTGGAAGAGCGCGGAATAAAGGATGATGAGCCCCACGAGCATGACCAGGAAGCGCGTGAGGGCGACGAGATTGCGGCGCACGCTGTGCTGCTTGAGAAAGAAGCTGACCTGTGCGGGGACGAATTTCATGGCTGGCTCGCCGTTGGGGCGCGGGGCGTGGCCGGCGCGCCGGGTTTCGGGGGGCATAGTGTGCCAAAGGCCGCGCAAAAGGTCGAGCGGAAATCCCGGCGCCGGGGCCGGGACGGCCGCGCGCTGGCAGGGAAAGGCCCCG
>CAMWVJ010000083.1 GCA_947177645.1 uncultured Desulfovibrio sp. | reverse complement strand
CAGGCGAGCGTGGACAGCGAGACCATGAGCGAGCCGAACTCCGGGTCGGTATTGTAGTAGCCGCTGAGAATTGCCACCTGCATGAGCACGGGGAGCGACGCCTGCATGACGAAGACCTTGCCCATGAGCGGCGGCAGGCCGAACAGCGGCAGCAAGGCCCAGACCAAAAGCGGGCTCACCGCCATGCGTCCCGTGAGCGCCAGCGCCATGTCGCGCGTGACGCGCAAGTGGCGCAGGTCCATCTCGTGCAGGGTAACACCGATATAGATGAGGGCCAGCGGCGTGGTGAGGCTGCCCACGAGGCGCGCGGCCTCCAGCAAAAAGCCGGGCAGCTCCACATGCAAAAGCGCCAGCGAGACGCCGGCGAGAAAGCCGAACACCGGCGCGGAAACGAGCGCCTTGCGGCGCCTGCCGCCCGGGTGCCCCTCCCCGGCCGGCTGCGGGGCAGCGGCGCCGGGCGCGCGCTCGTCCCTGCTGATGGCGTAGTTGCCCACGGTCCAGAAAAAGGACGTGCTCGCAAAATAGTAGAGGAGCACATAGGGCACGGCCTCCTCCCCAAAGAGCGCCATGTTCACCGGGATGCCGATGAAGATGGTGTTCGGGTTGGAGACGCAGGCGCAGAAAAGCCCGAAGTGCCGGCGCTCCACGCCCGCGGCGCGGCCCACCACATAGGCGAGCGCATACATGAGCACCATGGCGAGGAGCGGCAAAAGCGTGCCCTGGAGCATGTGCCAGAGGTCCTCGCGGCCGAAGGAGCGCAAAATGGTGCACATGAGGAAGGGCGGGAGCGCCACATTGGTCACGAGCCGGGGCAGTAGGCCGCGCACCGCCGGGGGGAACCACCCGCGCCCGGCAAGCACATAGCCCACGCCCACCACGAGCAAAAGGCTCAGCACGCCCCCGAATGCCTGCAACAAGACCATGCCCTGTTGTAGCGGCTTTTGCCCCGCCGGTAAACCCGGCTTGCGGGGCGCCGTGACTTCCTGTAGAGAGCTTGCCATATCCACGCAGCAGCGCAGGCTCCTTGCGCGGGCCGCTGCGGAGGCCGCATGAAACGAGTCCTTCTCTGTATCTTGGGCGCCCTCGTCCTCGGCGTCGGGGCGGCCGCGTTCTATGTCACCCGCATGGATGCGGACTTCATCGTCCGGCGCATCGCCGAAGCCACGGAAAAGGCCACCGGTTCGCCGCTGGAGCTCAAGGAGACGCCGCACATCTCCCTGCTGCCGCCCGGGCTGCGCTTCGGCGCGGCCCGCTGGAGCGGCGCGCTCGACGGGAATGCCGTGGCCGTCTCGCTTGCCGGGGGGATGGCGCGTCTTGAGCTGGAACCGCTCTTGTCGGGCGCTCTCGTCATCAGCGAGCTCAGGCTGGACCGGCCCGAGGCCGACATCCGCCTGGCCGCGCCCGCCGTCGGCGATGCGGAAAGCCGGCCGGCGCAAGCCCCGGCCACCAGCGACACGAACGAACGCAAGGCCCCGGACGACGCGCTCCCCTTCGAGCTCGGCCGCCTCACCGTGAGCCAGGGCGCCCTGCATCTTGAGGACGGCAGCCGCGACATCCGCGTCTCGGGCTTCAACCTTGCGCTGGAAAACCTGCGCCGCCGCGAGGAGGCCGGCATCCAGGGCGACATGGTAGTGGCAGTGGCGGAGAGCCGGACAGACTCCGGGAACGGCAAGTCCGGCAAGGACGCCGCGGCCACCGCGCCCCTCCTGAAGGGCAATCTCGCCTTCAAGGGCCAGCTCCGCTATTACGCGCCCAACCTGACCTTCCGCCAGGTCTCCGTGGCTTTTACGCCGCTTGAAGGCCTCATCCCGCGCGAGCTGGCGCCGCTGCAACTCACCTGCGAGGGCGCGCTCGACCTTGCCGCGCTCCGGCTGGGCCTGGCCGAAGCCCGGCTCACCGCGCCGCAGGGCCGACTGGAGCTCAAGGGCGAGGGATGGCTTGCGCCGCCGGCCTTCAAGGGCGATGTCACGCTCACCGGCTCCGCCGGCAAGCTGGCGGCGCTCGCCGGCGCGAGTCTGCCCAAGGGCGTGGGGGGCGCTGGTGACGTGGTGGAGCTGCGCTCCGCTCTCGACTGGTCGGGGAAAAAGGGCGTCGTCGACGCCCGGCTCCAGCTGGGCGAGGCCGGCAAGGCCGCACCCCAGGCCCTGCTGGCCTTCAAGGGCAACGCGAACCTCGAGCCCCTGACCGTGGCCGGGGACGTGGCGCTCACCGGCTCGGCGCGCAGGCTGGCGGCGCTCGGGGGCTTCGCCCTCCCCAAGGGCGCAGCCGATGCCGTGGATGTCCGCAGCCGGCTGGCCTATGCCCCACCGGCCCTGCGGCTCGGGGGCCTCGACGCGCGGGCGGCCGGCCTCACCCTCGCGGGCGACCTCACCGTGGGCCTGCCCACGGCCGCGCAGACACCTCTCTCGCTCGGCGGCAAGCTGCGCGTGGGGCCGGTGACGCTCGACCCGTGGCTCACGGCCGAAAAGGCCAGCCCGGCGGCGGCAAGCCCGGCGCCCGCGGGCCAGGGCGGCGCCAAGGCCGAGCCCAAGAGCGCCCGTCCAAGCGCCGCCAGCCCCCTGCCCGCGCTCGACCTGAGCCTCGCCGTGGCCGAGCTGCGCTACGGGGGCTTTGGCCTGAGCGACATCGCGGCCCATATCACGGGCCAGAGCGGCCGTTACACCGTGGGGGGCTTTTCCGCCGGCCTCCGCAACGGCGGCTCGCTCAAGGGCGCGGCCACGGCCGACCTTCTGGCTTCGGCGTACAGCGTCAATGCAAGCGGCAACGCCATAAATATCGGCGCGCTCTGCGCCGCCGCCGGCAACGCCGGGCTGGCCTCAGGGAGCGCCGGCTTCACGGCGCGGCTCAGGGCCACGGGCGCGGGCGCTCCGGCACTTTTGTCCAGCCTCAGCGGCGACGGAAAGCTCGAGGCGCGCGACCTCTCGGCCCCGGCCCTGCGCGAGGCCGCCGAAAAGCTGCGCGCCCTGCCCATGCTCAAGATGGGCATCCCCGACCGCGTAACCACGCTGAGCGCGCCCTTCACGGTCAGCCGGGGCGAGATCACGGCAAAACCGGTGACGGCCACGGCACAGGGCATTTCCCTGCGCGGCGAGGCGCGCGCGAATCTTCCGCGCGAATACCTCGAGGGTTCGGCCACGGTGAGCGCCGCGGGCCTCAACATCCCCCTCAATTTCAAGGGGCCCTTCGACGCCGTGGCCGTGAGCATCGACCCGAAGTTCGCCCTGGATGTGGGCAAGAGGGTCATCCCCCAACTCCTCAACAACCAGCGCGGGACGACACCGGCCGGCCAGGCAAGGAGCGGGAGCGTCCGCGACGACCTCGGCCGTGCGGGCGAGCTTTTGCGCGGCGTTTTCGGAAGATGAGGGGTACTGACTGCGGCCCCGTCAGCGTCGGGCGCCCTAAAGTTTCGCCCCATTCCGCCGTTGAGCTGGAGGGCGGAATAGTATAGAGTTCCGCTCACGGGCCTTTTTGCCCGCAGTCGAAGCAGCACGCGGCAGCGCCCCCGGGCATGGGGGGCACCCGCACAGGCGGTACGGCATGTATCTGCTCATCGGCCTCATCATCGTCGCAGCCTCCGTGGGCGTGGGGTATACCATGTCGCACGGCGACTGGGGCGTGCTCTTCCAGCCCGCGGAATTCATCATCATCCTCGGCTGCACCATGGGTGCCTTCCTCGGCGGCCAGACCAAGTACACCTTCGGCCTCATCCTGAAGAGCCTCAAGCACCTCTTCGCCGACCCGGGCTCGAGCAAGGCCCGCTACCTCGAGACGCTGGCGCTGCTCTACGCGCTCTTTTCCAAGATGCACCGCGAGGGCGTCATCAGCATCGAAGGCGACGTGGAAAAACCCGAATCGAGCCCCATTTTCAGCAAGTATCCCAATATTTCCAAGGATTCCAAGCTCGTCCACTTCATCGGCGATACCCTGCGCGTCTACCTGACCACGGGCGACCCGGCGGACATCGACAGCCTCATGGACATGGACATGGAGACCATGCGCGAGGAAGGCATGCTGCCCGCGCACCTCGTGACGCACATGGCCGAGTCCCTCCCCGGCATGGGCATCGTGGCCTGCGTGCTCGGCGTTGTCGTCACCATGGGCATGATCAACGAGCCGCCGGACGTGCTCGGCCACCACATCGGCGCGGCCCTCGTGGGCACCTTCTTCGGCATCCTCTGCTGCTACGGCTTCTTCGGGCCCATGGGCGCCAAGCTCGAGAACTTCGTCGCCGAGGAGCATTTTTACCTCAACGCGGTGAAGGAGGCACTGGCCGCGGCCATCCGCGGCTCCACGCCGCTCATCGCCGTGGAATACGGCCGCCGGGCCATCCCCTACCCGTTCCGGCCCGCCTTTTCGGAGATGGAAGAAAAGCTCAAGAGCAACTAGGCCGGACACGGCATCTTGCATATCACCGTCCATTCCCGCGTACCCTGTATGCGGGAATGGAGTTTTCGGGCCCGCGCGGCCCTGCCATACAAGGAGGCACTATGAGCGGCGCATGGAAAGTGGCCTACGCCGACTTCGTCACGGCCATGATGGCCTTCTTTCTCCTGATGTGGGTTTTGAACATGGTTCCGCCGGAGACGCGCGCGGGCCTCGCCGCCTATTTCAGCGGCGAGCGCAACTTCGATTCCAGCGCCACCTCGCCCGTTTCCAACAATCCCTTCATCCAGAATACGGACAAGATCGACACGCGCGACCTCAAGATCAGCGAGGTGGAGAAATCCCACTACGCCATCGCCCAGAAGCTCAAGCAGATGCTCATGGCCGACGCGGTGCCGCAGAACGCCTCGGGCATCAGCGCGGACGACGTGGGTGTGCAGCTGCGCGTCAATTCGGACATCATGTTCAAGCCCGGCGAGGTGGCGCTCCAGCCCGAGGGCATCAAGGTTTTGGGCGACGTGCTCGACATCATGAAGGAATATAATCTCTACCTCGTGGTGCGCGGTCATGCCGACGGCAGCGAGGCCAGGCCGCCCTATGACTCGCCCTGGGAGCTTTCCGGCGCCCGCGCCGCGGCCGTGCTGCGCTATCTCGCGGATCACGGCGTCAAGCCCACGCGCCTGCGCGGCGTGGCCTACGGCGAGACGCGGCCGCTCAAGCCCGGCATCTCGGAGGAAAGCCGCGCCGTGAACCGCCGCGTGGAGTTCTTCTTCCACCGGCCCGAGGTCATGTCCTACAGCGTGGTCTACTGAGCCGCATGGCCAAGGCCCGCGTGCGCGCCGACCAGCTCGCCTTTGAGCAGGGCCTGGCCGAAAGCCGGGAAAAGGCGCGCAGCCTCATCATGGCCGGGCGCATCGTGCTGGCGCCGCCAGAGGGTTCGCCGCCGGGGCAGCACCCTGTGCCGGTGCCCAAGCCGGGCCACGGCTATCCCCAGGGCACGCGGCTCGCGCTCCTCCCCGGCGAGCGCTATGTGAGCCGCGGCGCCTACAAGCTGCTCACCCTGCTCGACAATTTCCATCTTGATGTAACGGGCCTGACCTGCGTGGACGCCGGCGCCTCCACCGGCGGCTTCACCGACTGCCTGCTCCAGCGTGGCGCCGCCCGCGTCTATGCCGTGGACGTGGGCCGCGCCCAGCTGCACGAGCGCTTGCGCGCCGACCCCCGCGTGGTCAATCTCGAGGGCGTGAACCTGCGCTACGCCGAACCGGGCCTCATCTCCGAACCCGTGGACCTGCTCACGGGCGACGTTTCCTTCATCTCGCTCACCCTCATCCTGCCGCCCTGCATGGCATGGCTCAGGCCCGGCGGCCTCGCGGCCCTGCTCATCAAGCCGCAGTTCGAGCTCGGCCCGGGCGAGACCGTGCGCGGCGTGGTGCGCGACGAGGGGGCGCGCCAGCGCGCGGTGGACAAGATCGTCAGCTTCTGCACCGGCGAGCTCGGCCTCGAGGCCCGGGGCGTGCTGCCCGCGGCCATCAAGGGGCCCAAGGGCAACCAGGAATATATGGCCCTGTTCCGCCGGCCGGAGTGAACGGGAACGGGCGGAAACCTCCTCCACAATGGCTGGCGGGCGCACTCGGGAAGCGTCCTGAACTCCTTAAGGG
>CAMWVJ010000082.1 GCA_947177645.1 uncultured Desulfovibrio sp. | reverse complement strand
GGAGATATTGCGGGCTTCTGAGATCACCGGCCTCACCGTGCGTATCGGTATCGAGTACCAGGTGCCCTATTACGGGCACTATGCGCGCCTGTTCTGGATACCGCGCGGCTTCAGCTCCAACGAGGACTTCCTGGAATTTCTCCACAATCCCAAGCTCGCGGACATGATGAAGAAGGGCCGCGAGGTCCTCAGCTGGAAAAAGGCGCGTATCCTGCGCATCCTCAACGCCTGGAACGACCGGGAGCGCCCGCGCCTGGCCGAAGCCTGGGGCGTGGAGGTGCCCGCTCTCGACCAGCAGGACTTTCTCGACTTCGTGGGCCGCGGCCAGCCCTCCATGCACCATCTCTCCGAATTCCTGCACCGCCACATCCTGCCCGCGGCGCGGGAAAGGGCGGAGCGCCTGGCTCAGGACATCGCCGAGGGCAAATCCGATGGCCGCGCGGCCCAGGAAGAGATCGAGGCGCTGGAAAACCTGAGCGCGGACATCATCGCCGACGAATGGCTGAGCGCCGAGGCGCTGCCCGAAGTGCGCGAACTCCTCCAGCCGGGGCTTGAGGACGTGCCTGAGCTGCTGCGCCTCTCCCCGCACGAGCTGGTGCGCGAACTTCAGGAGCTTAACCCCGGCTATCGCCTCGTACTCGGCCTCACCGACCTGCGCGTGGAGGACGTGGCCGAGATACTTTCCGACTGCCACGGCGCCATCACCCATCTCGAGATCTTCAATATGCGCGCCTGGCTGGAGGGGCGCCTGCACGACCTCGAAGCCATCGGCGAATTGCAGCGGGCCCTCAACCTCGGCCTCGGCCCCCGCGTGAAGCAGATGATCCGCCAGATGGGGCGGCACCTCGAACGCGAGGGCGACGACGCGCGCGCGGCCAAGTTCAAGAATATCCTGCGCAATGTGCCCAAGCTCTGGGAGCATTACCGCCACAGCCCGCTCAAGTCGCGTCTGGGCACCAGCTCAGGCGGCCGCCGCTCTTATGGCATGGGCCTCGTCCTCAAGGAGACCCTTTCCCCGCGCGCCCTGGCCGAGCTCAGGCGCAAGCCGCAGCAGGCGCGGCCCATCCCCCTCTGCTCGCCGGTGGAAGAGACGGAAATTTTCCGCGAGCCGGAAAACCCGACCTTCTGGCAGCGGCTGGCCGCGCATTTCCGCCGTATCCCCGGCTGCCGGCACCTGGGCATGGAGCGCAAGAGCGAATGGAAAACGGCCAGCGAGTATTGCCGCATCTGCAAGCATGGCAATATCGCCAACCTGGGCGGCCTCAACCAGGCGCGGCAGAACGACCTGCTCGGCAAGAGCAAGTCCGGCGGCCACACGCGCCTTGGCCTCACCTATCTCAACAGCTCCATCAGCAACTGGCTCAAGGTGCTTTTGGGCTTCATCCCGGCCTTTTTCTCCTTCATCTATACGCAGGACTGGTGGTTCCTCGCCTGGTTCGGCACCTTCATCTGGTTCGGCATCACGGGCGTGCGCAACGTGGTGCAGATGATGTTCGCGGCCAACGGCTTTTCACGGGGCACGCTCATCCACTGGAAGGATCAGGTGAGCATCAGCAGGATCTGCGATTCGCTGATGTATACGGGCATCTCCGTCCTGCTCCTTGAAGTCATGGTGCGCGTCTGGCTTTTGCAGGACTGGCTCGGCTATTCCGTCGAGAACCATTCCACCCTCGTCTTCACGGTGCTCAACATCGTCAACGGCTTCTACATCTGCGCGCACAATGTGTTCCGCGGCTTCCCCAAGGAAGCGGCCATCGGCAACTTCTTCCGCAGCGGCCTCGCCATCCCTGTTTCATCGCTGTACGATTTCCTGCTGTTCCAGCTCCTGCTCGCCGTGGGCGTGGCCCAGCCGGAGATCTACCTCGTGCCGAGCGCGGCCGTGGTCTCCAAGATGGCGTCGGATACGGTTGCCGCCATCATCGAGGGCTATGCGGACAGCCAGGTGAATTTGCGCATGCGGCGCTGGGACTACAAGAGCAAGATCGCCAATGTCTTCGCCTGTTACACGCGCCTCGAGCTGCTCTTCCCGCAGGAAGACGCCCTCGTCATGCTGGCGCGGCCGGGCGGCCTCAAGGGGCACGGCGGGTCCCGGGGGCGCGAGCTCGAAAAGGCCTTCATCATCAATGCCCTCGACCTCATGTATTTCTGGTATTACCAGCCGCGGGCGCAGGATGCGTTCCGCAAGATGCTCGTCACCATGCCCGACGCCGACCGCCATGTGCTCGCGCGCGCGCAGCTCGTGCTCACGCGCGAACGCGAGATAAGCCAGATGCTGGTGGACGGCCTGTTGGGGCGCAATTTCTCGCCGCCGCTGGCTTTCTTCCTCAGCAAGCACATGCAGTACCTGCGCCTCATGAGCAAGCTCTGCCGGCCGCACCAGCACCGCGTCCACCATGCGGTGAGCCATGCGCGTACACAGACGGCGTAGGCGCACGAGGACGCGCCCGCCGCTCCCTGAAAGGAATCCCCCGGCATAGCCGGGGGTTCTTCATATGCACCCGCAAGGCTCTCCCGCCAGGAGCGCCCCAGCAGACGCATATGCGAGCTGACATCTGCATTTTTGGTACTTGGCTCTCCTAAACGGGCTGCCGGGTGTGAGGCCGCAAAAGAAATGAGAACGCGGCTCGCGTGAGCCGGCGGTTCATAAAAACCTTGACAGCCGGGCCTTTCCAGCCTACCTCTTCCAGCGTGCGCTCGTAGCTCAGTTGGATAGAGCGACAGCCTCCTAAGCTGTAGGCCGCAGGTTCGATTCCTGCCGGGCGCACCATTCTCCCCGGCTTCCTGTTCCAGACACCCGCGTTCTTCCCAAGGCGCAGCACTTTCCCAATCCTTTTGGCAGAGTGGCGGCGCATCGTGGTCTCTATGCGAGAGCAGCACAAGCGCTCCATCGCCGAGCAGGCAAAAATCTTCAAGGCTCTCGGGCACCCGAGCCGCCTGCTCATGGTTGACGCCCTGCGTGATGGCGAGAAGTGCGTTTGTGAGCTCAGGGAACTGGTGGGCGATGACATGTCCACCATCTCCCGGCATCTCGCCGTCTTGCGTGAAGCCGGCGTGGTCACAAGCAAAAAACGCGGGACGAGCATCTATTACCGCTTGAAATTGGGCTGCCTGAACCAGTTTTTGCAATGCACAGCCGCGGCGGTCCAGCAGAAGGCGCGGGAACACCTCGAGATAGTGCAGTCGCGTTAAGGGAGCCGGCCCTTTCACACGCACCCGGCATTCTGGTCATTTTCGGTAAAGACAAATCCCTCGGTCCTTCGCAGAGCGCTCCCACAGGAGTGGGCTCATGCGTGCGGGATCATGCTGCGCAGGTGCTTGACTTCCACCTCAATATTTTGCAATTTTGCCAAAAAGCCAAATAATGGAGGTTTTCATGGCTCCGCTTGACCGTCGTTCATCCCCCACTGACAAAAAACCGGCACCGCTCGGCAAGGAAGCGACGACATGCAGTTGTTCAAGGCCAGCGACACCCCAAGCCGATACACCGCAGGCTGCTGGCTGGGAGCGCCGGTACATCCTCCAAGCCACGGCGGTCGCCCTCGTCTGGGTTCTCGCCTATGCCGCCATTGAGCCGGCTGCCCATTGGCTCGTCTTCTCCGTGACAGGGCTTTCAGCGAACTCGCATCTCGGGCAAGCGCTTGAATTTTTCCTCTACGATACGGCAAAAATCCTCTTGCTCCTCTTTGCGCTCATCTATGTCATAGCCTGGCTGCGCGCGTCGCTCCATGTGGAGCGTGTCCGCGCGTATCTTGTGGGCAAGCGGCGCCTCCTCGGGTATTTTCTCGGTGCCCTGTTCGGCTCCATAACGCCCTTCTGCTCCTGCTCGAGCATACCGCTCTTCCTGGGCTTCACCACGGCGCGCATTCCTTTCGGCATCACCATGGCCTTTCTCATCACATCGCCGCTCATCAATGAAATCGCCGTGGTGCTGTTGTGGGGGCTGCTTGGCTGGAAATTCACCCTCCTCTATGTGCTCGTGGGCATGGGGGCGGGCATGGCTGGCGGCTTTTTCATGGATGTCATGCGGGCGGAGCGCTGGCTCCAGCCCTTCATCCTCGATGCCGGGCGCCTCCCCCGGCCCCTCCTGCCTGGGGCTGGCACAGGCCCGCGGCTGGGCATGCGCCAGCGCCATGTCTTTGCCTGGGGCGAGATGCGGTCGATTTTCGGCCGCGTCTGGAAGTGGGTGATCCTCGGCGTTGCCGTGGGCGCGGCACTGCACGGTTTTGTGCCCGACAACTGGTTTGCCGGGCACCTCGGCGCGGGCCAATGGTGGACAGTGCCCGCGGCCGTGCTTCTTGCAATACCGCTCTATTCCAATGTGACGGGCATCGTGCCGGTGATGGAAAGCCTGTTGCTGAAGGGCCTGCCACTCGGCACCACGCTCGCCTTCTGCATGAGCGCGGTGGCGGCGAGCATCCCCGAAGTCATGCTTCTGCGGCAGATAATGACCTTCCGGCTTCAGGCGCTCTTCATCGGCTGCCTGTGGGTGATATTCACGCTCATTGGCTGGATATTCAACAGCATCGGCCCCGCGCTGCTCTGACCCGGGGCGTCACGCGCGCGCGGATTCTCCATCCTCGGGCTCTGCCTGCGCTTTCTGTGCGGCTGCCGGCTCCATATGGATGCCCACATGCGTCTTCTCACCGAGGCGGTCTTTCAGGCGCTTCTCGAGCAGCGAGGCAATGTCATGCGCCTCACGCAAGGAAAGGCTGCCATCCAGTTTTATATGTGCCTCGACGGCGCGGTTGACGCCCATGCGCCGCGTACGCAGACGATGGAAACCGAGAATGCCCTCTGTTGAGGCGATGATGTGCTCCATCTCCGCCCTTTCCGCATCGGGAAGCGACTTTTCCATGAGTTCCTCGATGCCCGGTTTCATGAGCGAAAAGGCCATCACCACGATAAAGATGCTGATGAGACAGGCTGCCAAGGGGTCAAGGATGCGCCAGCCCTCGCCCGGGAGCATGGCCCCGCCGATGCCGACGAGCGTTGCGATGGAGCTCAGGGCGTCGCTGCGGTGATGCCAGGCATTGGCCTTGAGCGTTGAGGAATCGGCTTTTCTGGCCGCCGCCATGGTATAGTGATAGAGCGCTTCCTTCACGATGAGGGAAATCACCGCCGCGGCCAACGCGAGCCAGGTGGGCGCCAGGAGCGTTTCGCCCCGGGCAAAGGCGAGGATGGTATCCGCGCCGTCCCCAAAAAGGCCAATGCCGGTGGCAAGCAGGAGGAGGCCGATGGCAACGGACGCCAGGGTCTCGAACTTGCCGTGGCCGTAGGCGTGGTCCTCGTCCTCGGGCTTGCCCGCCACCCGCAGGCACAGGAGGACGATGACATCCGAAGCGAAGTCGGAGAGCGAGTGGGCAGCGTCGGCCACCATGGCCGAGCTGTGCCCGAGGATGCCGGCAATGAACTTGAAGACCACGAGGAGCAGGTTGACGGCGCTCCCTGCCAGGGTCACCCGGCAAATATATTTTTCCCGGTCCAAAAGCAGATCCTCTGTATAAGCGGTGGGGAAGATATGGATGGCCGCAAGCGCAGGGGCGCCGGGGGCGGCCTGCGAAAACCCCGCGCGCCGGCGTCACGCGTCAGAGTGGTCTACTTTTGGGCGAAACGCAACCGGCGGAAAGCCCTGAAGAAGAGATGGCAGGTGGCCGCCTTTTGCCGGTGCTCTCACACGCCGTTGCCTCACAACATGGTCGGCTTTCACCTCACAGGGTCGCGTTCCCTATCCTCCACCCCACAACTCCATGCACGCCCGGCTCTTGCCCGCGTTTTTCCTCTTTTCTCTTGCGTGGCTTTATGCTATGCCTCAAAGGAAGGCACACCCCCTATCAGCGCGAGCGAGAGGCAATGCTCAACCTTGCCAATAAAATCACCCTGCTGCGCATCCTCATGGCGCCGCTCGTCGTCGTCCTCCTGTATTTCCAGGGGCCGAAGCTCTGTATCGTGGCCGCGCTGGTCTTTATTTTCGCCGCCATCACCGACTGGATGGATGGCTATATCGCCCGCCATGCCGGCATGGTCACGAGCATGGGCAAATTCCTTGACCCCCTGGCGGACAAGG
>CAMWVJ010000081.1 GCA_947177645.1 uncultured Desulfovibrio sp. | reverse complement strand
GCCTTGACCTGCACAAGGTCCGCGCGCACGAGCGCCCGCCGGATGAGCGCGGCCTCGATCTTCTCCAGCGTGTCGGCGAGGTCGAGCTGCACGGGCAAGAGGTCCACCGCGCTCTTGAACTGGGCCTCCTCGTCGCGGATCTCGGCGGGCAGGTCGTCCACGCCGATGGTGGCGCCGGGCACGAGCACGAGGCAGCTCTCCACCACGTTCTCGAGCTGGCGGATATTGCCCGGCCACTCGTAGCCCGTGAGGTAGTTGAGCGCTTCGGTGCTGAACGTCTTGGGCGGCAGGTTGTCGTCCGCGCAGACCTTTTCCACGAAGTGCGCCACGAGCAGGGGGATGTCCTCGCGCCGCTCGCGCAGGGGCGGCAGCGGTATCTGCACCACGTTGAGCCGGTAGAAAAGGTCCTCGCGGAAGGCCCCGCGCTCCACCAGCGCGGCGAGATCCTTGTTGCTGGCGGCCACCACGCGGATGTCCACCTCGATCTCCTCGCCGCCGCCCACGCGCTCGAACTTGCGCTCCTGGAGCACGCGCAGGAGCTTGACCTGCAAATCCGGCGTGAGCTCGCCCACCTCGTCCAGAAAGAGCGTGCCGCCGTCCGCCTGCTCGAAGCGGCCGCGACGCAAGGCCACCGCGCCCGTGAACGAGCCCTTCTCGTGGCCGAAAAGCTCGCTTTCGAGAACGCCCGGGTTGAGGGCCATGCAGTTGACCGAGATAAAGGGCTTGTCCTTGCGCGGGCTTGCGTAGTGGATGGCGCGGGCCACCAGCTCCTTGCCCGTGCCGGACTCCCCGCTGATGAGCACCGTCGACCGGCTCGGGGCCGCGCGCTCCACCATGACGAGCACGTCGCGGATGGCCTTGCTGCGGCCCACGATCTGGTGGATGCCGTAGCGGTTTTCCATGGCCTCCTGCAAAAGGCGGTACTGCCGGTGCGCGCGCGAAAGCTCCACGGCATTGTGGATGGAAAGCAAAAGCTCGTCGTTGGAAAAGGGCTTGGTGATATAGTCGAAGGCGCCGTATTTCATCACGTCCACGGCGCTCTCGATGGAGCCGAAGGCCGTCATGATGAGCACCGGGATATACGGCCATTCCTTTTTCACCCGCTGGAGCACCTCGCGGCCGCTCACCTTGGGCATCTTCATGTCCGTGACCACCACGTCCACCTCGCTCTCTTCCAGAAAGGCGAGTGCGGTCTCCGGGTCGCTGATGGCCGTGACGGTATAGCCCTCGTCCTCCAGCAGGGTCTGGAGCACGAGGAGATAGTTTTTCTCGTCGTCGATGACGAGGATATGCGCCTTTTCACCCATGCCGTGTCTCTCTTCCGTGGTCAGGCCAGTGCCTGGGCCGTTTCCTTGGGGGGCGCGCCCACGGGCGCCCCGGGCAGGATGACCCGCACGAGCGCCCCGCCGTCAGGGCCGTTTTCCAGCTCGATGCGGCCGCCGTGGCCCACGATGATGGACTGCACGATGGGCAGCCCCAGGCCCGTGCCCCCCTCCTTGGTGGTGAAGAAGGGGTCGAGCAGGCTCCCGAGGGCATCCGGGTCGAAACCGGGGCCGGAATCGAGAAATTCCAGCGCCACCAGTGGCTCGGCCGGCTGGCCGTCCGCCGTTCCCGGTGCGCCCGAGGCTCCGGGCGCCCCCCCGGCATCAAGCCGGCGCCCGCTCACCCGGATGACGCCCGGGCCGTCCAGCGCCTGCTGCCCGTTGACAAGGATATTGTAAAAGGCGCGGTACAGCAAATCCTTGTCGCCGCGCACGAAAAGCCCGGGCTCCAGCTCGCGCTCCACGCTGACGCCCTTGCGGCTGAACTCCCCCTCGAGGAAGGCCAGCGCCTGGTCCAGCACGAGGTCCACGTCCACCATGTCCTCACGGGGTTTGCGCGGCCGGGCGTAGTCCAGAAAGTCGTTGACCGTCTGCGAGAGGCGCACGGCCTCGTCGTAGATGGCGCCCAGGATGCGCGCGGTGCCCTTGTCCGCCCCGGCGGTGCGCCGCTGCAAAAGCTCCGCGCTGGAGCGGATAATGCCCAGCGGGTTGCGGATCTCGTGGGCGATGCTCGCCACAACCCGGCCCATGCTCACAAGGCGCTCGTTGCTGTGCAGCTCGTTCTCGAGCTGGCGGTTTTTCTGCATGCGCTCGGCGAGCACGCGCTCCGCCCGCTGGATGAGCAGGTGCAACACGCCGAAGAGCAGCACGGACGAGAGCAGGCACATGACCACGATGATGCCCTGGAAGGCCAAAACGCGCTCGTAATCGTCCGTGATGTCCTGCGTGAGCTCGAGCGCCCCCATGACCGGCACCTTGTGCTCCGGCCCCATGGGCTCGCCGCGCAGCGGATAGAGCACCCGGAGGACGAAGGTGCCCTCCTTGAGCGGCACGCGGAAGGGCGCCTGCCACGCCGGGATGCTGGAAATGATCTCGGAGCTCACCGTGGAGCCGTCCAGCACCGCGTCCACATTGGGCGGGGCGAGGCCCGCGCGGCCCTGGTCCTCCTTGTCGCTGGAATAGGCCACGCGCCGCGTGAAGTCATAGATCCGCAGCTTCTCCACGGGCAGGCCCTCGATGACCGAGCGCACCACGCGGTCAAGGTGCTCGTACTGCGTGGGCTGGCGGAGCGCGATGCGCCCGTTGGCCATGATGGTGGGCAGGGCGAAGCGGCGGTAGATCTGGCTGTTGAGGTTTTCCACGAGCTGGCGCGCGAAATCCTCCTGCCGCCGGAGGAGGGTGTCGCGCACCGAGCTCGAGATGAAGAACGAGAGCGCCAGGCTCGAGAGCAGGATGAAGAGCAGCGACAGCCAGGAGAGCGTGCGCGCGTAGCTCAGGGGCAGGCGTTCCGCCTCCTGGGCCACGCGGCGCTCCGCATCCTCCTTGGCGGCGCCGTCCACCTGCTGCCCGGCCTGGGGCTGGGTCACGGCCTAGAACGCCTGCTTTTCCGCCGGCACCGCGAGGAAGGCGGCGAGGTCGGCCGCTTCTTCGGTATAGCCCGGCGCGCCGAGGCGCGTGTTGGCGATGCGCTTGCCAAGCTCCACCGCCGGCTGGTCCACCGGGTTGATGCCCATGAGCCAGCCCGTGAAGATGGTGGCCGCCTCGAGGAGCATCATCAGCGAACCGGCCGCGAATTCGTCGAGGCTCCCCATGTGCACGTTGACGAGCGGCACGCCGCTCTTGCAGAGCGCCATGCGCGTGCCCAGGGCCTCGGCGTCGAGCAGGCTGTCGAAGGCCTTGCCGCGCAGCCAGGCCCACTGTTCCGGCAGATCCTGCCCGAAGCTGCGGCCCGAGCGCGGCTGCTCGCCCGTGAGGAAGAGGCAGCCCTTGTTGCGCGGCCCGTCGAGGAACATCTGGTTCACCGAGTGCTGGTCGGTCACGCCCGTGGCCGGCACCGGCAGGCTCCCCTTACCGTCCTTGCCCAGGCTCTCGGCCCAGAGCTGCGCGAACCACTGGCCGTAGGCCGCCCACTGCGGGATGTAGCAGAAAAAGATGAGCTGGCCGTAGTCATGCTCCTCCAGCTCCCGCGCCCAGCAGGCCAGCGAGAAGGAAGGATGCTGCGCGATGCTCGCCGGGTCGGCCAGAAGCGGCTGCGCCACCGAGGCCGCGCCCTTGAGCAGGGCCTGCCAGTCGATGCCGATGAAGCCCGCGGGCAAAAGGCCCACGGCCGAGAGCGCCGAATAGCGGCCGCCGAGGTAGTCAGGCACTTCGAGGGCGTCCAGCGCCTTTTCCGTGGCTTCCTGGCGCAGATAGCCCTTTTTCTGGTCGGTCACGACCACCATGTGCTTCTGCCAGTCGTCGCGGAGGGCCTTCTGGAGCCACGCCCGCACGAGGAAATACTGCGCCAGCGTCTCGATGGTGCCGCCGGACTTGCTGATGCACACGACGACCGTCTCTTTGGGCGGCAGCTTGCCGAGCAGAGCCTCGAACTGGCTGGCGCAGACATTGTCGGCGATCCAGAGCCAGGGGCCGGCATAGTCCGGGCCGTCCTGCCCGGGCGCAAAGGCTTTCTGCATGGCGCGCGCGCCGAGGGCCGAGCCGCCGATGCCGAGCACGAGCATGTGCCTGAAGGGCTTGAGCTTGGCGAGCAGCGGCGGCAGCGCCTGTTCGAGGCGTTCGCGGTAGGGCATGTTCAGGAAGGGCATCTCGCCCGCGGCCACGCCCGCGCGCAGGCGCTCGGCCAGCTCGGGCGCGCGGGCCGCCAGCGCCTGCCCGGAGGCCGGCATGCGCCCGGTCCAGGCGCGCGACCATTCAAGATAACTGGTGGAGCCGTTTTCCGCTGTCATGGCTACCTCCTCACACAGTTTTTGCTGGAATATCTCCCTGTTGTGGACAAGCCTTCACCGCCAGCACGGGCGCAGGCGCCCGCAAAAAATCTTCTGCCGCGCCCGGCCTGGCTGCGGCCGGCGACAGCGGCAGGTCGAGCTCGCGCGGCGCGAAAAAGCGCCGCCGGACCTCCCTGTAGGTGCGCGGCCGGACGCCGAAACGGTAGGACCACAGGGCGCAGTCCTCGCGTGCGGCGCAGGCCCGCACATCGCCGCGGCTGCCCGCGCACGTCACGCATTGCCGCCGAATGGCCCGGAGCACGGCCCGCGCCGTCACGCCGCACGCGCCGTCCACTCCCGATGCCTCGCGGGCAGCGGGCGGCAGCCGCCACTCCCAGAGCGGACAGGTTCTATCCGCGCAACTGCGCACCGCCCCGGGCGAGGCGCCCTGGCAGTCGAGGCAAAAGCGCCGCGCCGCCAGGGGGGCGCTCCGCACGGACGCCCGCTCACTCATGCGGCGTCTCCCGAGTTGCGCCCGCAGCATTTCTTGTATTTCTTGCCGCTCCCGCAGGGGCACGGGTCGTTCCTGCCCACCTTGGGCGCCTCGCGGCGGTAGGCCGCAGGCCGGAGCGCCGTGCCGTCCATGTAGTACAGCCTGCCCTCATCGCGCACAAAGGCGCTGCGCTCGCCGATCTGGCGCACCACGCCGTCGAGCTCGTACAGGGCGTGAAATTCCACCATGTCCGCGCCGTCCGGCTCCTGCGCGTCCACGCATTTCTCCACATCCAGCCGGAGCCAGCGCACACCCTTGCACTGCGCGGCCAGCGCTTCCGCGCTCACGTCCGCCCGCGCGGCGGGGTGAGTGGTCTCCACAAGCCACGGATAGTTGCCGAGCGCATAGGCCGTGTAACGCGAGCGCATGAGCGCTTCAGCGGTCTCCGGCCACGCCTCGCCAGCGAGATAAGGGCCGCAGCAGGCGGCAAAGGGCTTGCCGCTGCCGCAGGGGCACGGCGCTTGAGCCGGAACCGCTTCCGGCGCCGGGGTGGAGGATGATGCCGGAGACTCCGGCCGCGCGCGGGACATGATGACCGCCTTGGGTTTGCAACCGGCACTCTGCCGGCTGCAAAAGCATAGCCCATGCCGCCGCGCCGGGCAAGGCCGCGAGGACTGAAGAGGTTAGGGGCCGGGAGGTTAGAGGCGGAGAGGAAGATGCGGGGCGCCGCCCCGCGCCCCGCTGGGGGCCAATGGCCCCCAGACCCCCGTTTGCTTTGCCGCATTGCTGCGCAATGCGGGCAAAGTGGCTTCTGGTGGGAAAATTCCTGCGGGGCATGGGGGATGTTGTGGAGGCGGGTATCAGTGAACGCCGTAAACCTTGCTTAAGAGTTCCCGTACAGCCTTCTCGGAATATTCGATTTCCCACATGCTCACTTATCCAGATCCAGCATGGCCCGTACTTCTTCGGAGGTATAGGTGCGCGAACGGCCGGCCTTGAGGTCGGCCAGACGCTGTTCGGCGATATAAATGTCTTCCAGGTCATCGAGGTGTTCGCGGATGGCCTCGAGGATGTAGTAGGTCTTGGAGCGGCCCGTCCTTTTGGCAAGCTCTGTGAGCCTCTTGCCAATGTCATCGGGGAGGCGGAGCGAAGTGGCATACATGACAAAACTCCTTTAGCGCTACATGTAACGCAAAGGTAATACCCGGTCAATAGTGGAGGAACCCGGTAGGTTCTCGCCCCCTTCTCGTCCCTTGCGTAGCACGGGACGAGCAGCAACCGGGGGTCTGGGGGGCCTTGGCGCCACGCGGGGCGCGGGGCGGCGCCCCCCAGGTTAAGATCACG
>CAMWVJ010000080.1 GCA_947177645.1 uncultured Desulfovibrio sp. | reverse complement strand
GGGCTCGGGCCCGAGCGCGGGGATGGCGAGATCCGCCTCGAAGCTGTCCACCTGGCGGCCCAAGGCGTTGCGCCGCACCGTGGCGTCGAGCACGCCGAGGCGCGGCTGCTCCGAGCCCTCGATATGCCGGCAGAGCAGGATGAGCCCCGCGCAACTGCCGTACACCGGCATGCCGACCTTGATGCGCGCGTGCAGCGGCTCCATGATGCCGAGGTCCACAAGCAGCTTGCCCATGGTGGTGCTTTCGCCGCCCGGGATGACCATGGCGCCGATGCCGTCCATGTCCTTGAGCTGGCGCACCTCACGCGTGGGCGCGCCCAGCTTTTCGAGCGCGGCCACATGCTCGCGGAAGGCCCCCTGCAGGGCGAGCACGCCCACGAGGGGGCACTTCTCCTTCGTCATCTTACCAGCCCCGTTCCTGCATGCGCTGTTCCTGCGGGATCTCGGAGATCTCGATACCCACCATGGGTTCGCCGAGGTCGCAGGAGATGTCGGCCAGGAGCTTGTAATCCTTGTAATTGGTCACGGCCTGCACGATGGCCTTGGCGCGCTTGGCCGGGTCGCCGGACTTGAAGATGCCCGAGCCGACGAACACGCCGTCGCAGCCGAGCTGCATCATGAGCGCCGCGTCCGCCGGGGTGGCGATGCCGCCGGCCGCGAAGTTCACCACAGGCAGGCGCCCCTCCTTGCGCACGATGTAACACAGCTCCAGCGGGGCGTCGATTTCCTTGGCGAAGTTGGGCACTTCGTCCTCGCGGATGGCGCAGAGCATGTGGATCTGGTCCATGACCATGCGGCAGTGGCGCACGGCCTCCACCACGTTGCCCGTGCCGGGCTCGCCCTTGGTGCGGATCATGGCCGCGCCCTCGCCGAGGCGGCGCAGGGCCTCGCCCAGGTTGCGGCAGCCGCAGACAAAGGGCACCGTGAACTTGAACTTGTCGATATGGTAGCGGTCATCGGCCGGGGTGAGCACCTCGCTCTCGTCGATGTAGTCCACGCCCAGGGCCTCGAGGATGTGCGCCTCCACAAAGTGGCCGATGCGCGCCTTGGCCATGACCGGGATGCTCACCGACTCCATGATGCGCTTGACGATGCTGGGGTCAGCCATGCGGGCCACGCCGCCGGCGGCGCGGATGTCCGCGGGCACGCGCTCCAGCGCCATGACGGCGCAGGCGCCCGCCTCCTCGGCGATTTTCGCCTGCTCGGGGGTGGTGACATCCATGATGACCCCGCCCTTGAGCATTTCGGCCAGACCAGTCTTGAGGCGGATGGTGCCGCGCTCCCCGTGTTCGCCCTTCTTCATCGCGTGTGCTCCCTATGCGCCTTGCGGCGGCAGCGGCGCGACAGCCAAAGCCCGCGCCGCGCGTTAGACGGTAGCGCCGCGCCGTGCGCGCGGCCGGAAAGACAGACAAAGCGCGCCCCCGGGCGCGTCAGGGGCGTTTATATGCAATAATCCCCGGGGTGACAAGGGTATCCGGGGCCGAAGCCGGAGCCGGAGGACGGCCCGGCGCGACAGCCCCGGGCAGCGCGCTTGCCTTGGCGCCCTTCCTTGCGTACATCTTGCGCCATGACAGCAATTCCCGACGCAGTCGTGCTTTTTTCCGGCGGCCTGGACAGCATCCTCGCCGCCCGCGTGCTCATGGCCCAGGGCCTCAAGGTGCGCTGCCTGCACTGTGTTTCACCCTTTTTCGGCGATCCCGGGGGCGCGGCGCGCTGGCGCCGGCTCTACGGCGTGGACGTGGACGTGGCCGACGTGAGCGAAGATTTCGCGGCCCTGCTGCGCGAGCGGCCGGCCCACGGCTTCGGCAAATGTCTCAACCCCTGCGTGGACTGCAAGATCCTCCTCCTCAAGACCGCGCGCCGGCACATGGAGGACGTGGGGGCGCGCTTCCTCGCCAGCGGCGAAGTGTTGGGGCAGCGGCCCATGTCGCAAAGGCTGGATACCCTGCACCTCATCCCGCGCGAGGCCGGGGTGCGCGGGCTTTTGCTTAGGCCGCTCTGCGCGCGCCACCTGCCGCCCACCGAAGCCGAAGAAAGCGGCCTCGTGGACCGGGAGCGCCTGCTCGGCATCTCCGGGCGCGGCCGCGGCGACCAGCTCGCGCTCGCGCGGGAATTCGGCTTTTCCGAGATACCCACGCCGGGGGGCGGCTGCCGCCTCACCGAGCGGGAAAACGCCCGCCGCTACTGGCTCACGCTCACGCGCAAGCCCGCGGGCGCGGGGGCGGGCACGCCCAGCGCGCAGGACTTCCGCCTTGCCGCCACGGGGCGGCAATACTGGCGCGAAGCCGGCGGCCGCTGGCACTGGCTCTGCGTGGGCCGCAACAACAAGGACAACGAACGCCTCAGGGAAGCCGCGGGGCCGGAAGACGCCCTCCTGCGGCTCATGGGCCTGCCCGGGCCGCTGGCGCTGGCGCGCGGGGGCGCCGCTTGGGAAAAGACGCTGCTTGAAGAAGCCGCGGCCATCATGGCGTCTTGCGCGCCCAGGGCGCGGGAGGCCGCGGCACAGGGCGAGGGCGTGGGCGTCAGCGCCGGGACTTTGCGCCTCACCTTGAGCCCCGGGGCCGTGGCGCAAGGCGAGCGCGACTCGTGGGGTCTGCCCTCCTGGGAGGAAGTGCGCGAGGAGATCCGCGCCGAGGCCCGGGAGCGGGCGCGCTGACATGAATCAGGCGGACAGCACCCATTCCCTGAGTGACGGTTTTTTGCTCCCGCTTATGGAGGCTTGCCCCATGGACAGCGTAGAAAAGTTCCCCTGGATTCCCTTCTACATGAATTTTGCTGACGCCCTGCTGCCGTACAGGAACGACAGGCCGAAGCTCATCGCTAAACTCCGCAAAATCTTTTCCTCTCTTGAGATACACTTTTCCCATAACTATACAGGACGATTTCCTGAAGATATAGACCCATTTACGATATATGAACAGTTTAATCTACATCATTATAAATCTGACCGAAGGAACCTCATCCGTGCGCTCATGGCCGAATTTGGAATTGCAGGCGATGTGCCAAACAGCTGCACACCTCTCATGTCCGCATCATTTCCCGTCTTTTCTGCGCCCAAAGCAATGGAAGAAAAAACGCATATTGAGAACTTGTGGCAGGTTTTTACCACCGCGCTGGCATTGGCCACCCAAGACACGCCGCAAAATCGGGAAGCTTTTTGTGGCGCCTTTGACCAGGTTCCTCGGCAGAAACGGTTGCGTTGGTCGGTCACCATAGGTCTCTTCTGGATACGGCCCTACGCGTTCTTAAGCCTTGACAGCCGCACTCGTGGGTTCTTGCCGCAGTTAAAACCTATCCCCTTTCTTGAAAAAGATATTGTCGCCACTCTCAAAAAAGTTCCGACCGGGCGCGCCTACCTCGGGGTGTGCGACACCTTCCGGGAACTTTTTTCTTCGGGCGCGGCTCCTTGGGTCTCCTTTCCTGAACTGCCCCGGGCCGCGTGGTCTCGCTCTTCCTCAAGCAAGGAGCCCGAAAAAACGGAAAACCCCGCGCCCGAGTCCGCGCAGGCGGCCCCGGCCACCCCGGCCGCCCCGCAAATCGCGGGGCCTGCCTCGTACACCAAGGACGATTTCCTCGCGCAGACCTTTCTCGAACCCGCCGCGTATGACGCGCTCGCGGAAACTCTGGAACACAAAAAGAACCTCATCCTTCAGGGCCCTCCCGGGGTGGGCAAGACCTACATCGCCCGGCGCCTCGCCTGGGCACTCGCCGGCGCGAAGAACGCGGAGCGCGTCAGGCTCGTCCAGTTCCACCAGAACACGTCCTATGAAGACTTCATCATGGGCTTTCGGCCCGTGGAAAACGGCTTCAAACTGAAAGAGGGCATATTCCCCGCGTTTTGCCAACAGGCCGCGCAGGATAAAAGCCACAACTATTACCTCATTATTGATGAAATCAACCGCGGCAACACGAGCAAGATCTTCGGCGACATGTTCATGCTGCTCGAAAAGGACAAGCGGGGGGAGGAAAACGGCATACCGCTCCTCTACAGACCTGAGCAAAAGTTTTCCATCCCCAAAAATCTCTTTCTCATCGGCACCATGAACACGGCCGACCGCAGCCTCGCCATGCTGGATTATGCCCTGAGGCGGCGCTTCGCTTTTTATGACCTCGAACCGGCGTTCTGCTCCGCCAGGTTTGGCGCCTACGCGCAGGAATTGAAAAACGCGGCCTTCACGGCCCTTGTCAGCGCCGTGGAGGAAGTGAATCGCGCCATCGCGGATGACCCGGCGCTCGGCGACGGCTTCCGCATCGGCCACAGTTATTTCAGCAATTTCACGCCTGAAACGCTCACGCCCGCGAAACTCCGCAGCCTCGTCGAGCATGAGCTCATCCCCCTGCTCAGGGAATACTGGTTCGACGAGCCGGAAAAGGCGCGGATCTGGGCCGGGCGGCTCCGGGCCTGCCTCAAATGATCAGGCCGGCCAACATTTATTATATGCTCGCCTATGCCTTCCGGGTCCTGGACGAGCAGGACGAGCCGCGCCCACTGGGGAGCGAGCGCTTCGAGAACGCCGCCGACCTCTGCGCCGCCATCCTCGCCGAGGGGCTGAAAAAGCAGGTGCGCCAGGGCATCCGCAAGGGCTATGTGCCGCAAGCGGCGCCCCTGGCCGCGCTCCGCGGCCGGCTGGACTTTACGGCGTCGCTCAAGGCCGGCGACATGTTTGCCCGCAGGCTCGTGTGCGCCTATGATGAATTCCTCCCCGACATCCGGCTCAACAGGATACTCAAGACCACGCTTGTCTGGCTCATGAAAGCCCCGCTCCCGCGGGAGCGCAAGGCCGGCCTCGCCGCCTTCCTGCCGTATTTCCGGGAGGTGCGGGCCATCGACCCCCATGCCATCGACTGGCGCATCCAGTATGACAGGAATACCCGCTCCTATCGCTTGCTCATGTATATCTGCGCCCTGGTGCTCAAGGGATTGCTCCAGAGGCGCGAGGACGGCTCCGTGACCGTGCGCGAGTATCTGGACGGGCAGGCCATGCACGAGCTTTATGAACGCTTCGTGAGGGCCTACTACCGCCGGCATTTTCCCGAGGCGGACGCAAGAAAAAGCTGCATCGCCTGGGCGCTGGACGACGGCTGCGGCGCCATGCTGCCGCAGATGGAAACGGACGTGCAACTGACGTATCGGGACAAGATCCTGCTCATCGACACCAAGTATTATGAGAACGACCGGCTGGAACGCTACGGCACGGAAAAACTGCGCTCGCAGCACCTGTACCAGATCTTCTGCTATGTAAAAAACAAGGCGCGGGACGCGGGCGCCGGGCAGGAAGTTGCGGGGCTGCTGCTGTATGCCCTCACGGATGGCGGCGCGCTTTCGCAGAGCTATCACATGAGCGGAAACCGCATCGGCGTGCGGACGCTGGACCTCGGCGCCGAGTTTTCCGGGATACGGGAAGGGCTGGACGCCATCGCCCGGGATTTCCTGGGTTATGGCCGGCCCGCCTGACGGCCGGCGCTCCGCTCCCTTTACAATCCCCCCCGGAACGGCTATAGGCTTGGCTCTTGGCAGGGCAGACCCCGCGGGACCCGGCCATGCCTTCAGCCCCCGCGCCCTGTGACCGGAGGTACATCCATGGACCACAACGACATTGAATATTTCCGCAAGCTGCTTTCGGGCATGCTCGAAGAGGCCCAGCAGAACGGCGACAGCACCATCGAGGAACTGACCGACAGCAACGAGGTCTTCGCCGACCCGGCGGACAGGGCCACGGCCGAGTCCGACCGGGCCTTCACCCTGCGCCTGCGCGACCGCGAGCGCCGCCTCATCCGCAAGATCCAGGCCGCGCTCCAGCGCATCGAGGACGGCACTTACGGCATCTGCGAGGAATGCGGCGAGGAGATCAGCATCCCGCGCCTCAAGGCCCGGCCCGTGACGCGCCTGTGCATCAACTGCAAGGCCCGGCAGGAGGAAGACGAGCACCTGCGCGGGGATTAGCGCGCCCATGCCCGCTTTCGCCCACCTTTCCCACGGCCGGCGCGGGCGCCTTTCGCGCCCCCTCCTCTGCCGCGCCCTGCTTTTGGCCCCCCCCCGGCTGGGGCGCCGTTTTGTTGCCCGGCGTGGACCCCCGCCCCCCCACCCCCCCCCCACC
>CAMWVJ010000079.1 GCA_947177645.1 uncultured Desulfovibrio sp. | reverse complement strand
CCCCCCCCCCCCCTGCTCTTTCTTCCCGCCGACCCCGCCAGCCCCGAGCCTGAGAGGGCTGGGGGGCTGGGAGAGGTGTAAACGCGACCGCCCGTTGACCGCGCGATTTGCGTGCCTTGGCGCCGGGCCGCCGCGGGGCGGGGCGGGCAGGCCCGGCTTTGCGGGCCTGCCTCCACCAGAGGAGGGCGGCCTCGTGCCGCCCTCCCTGATGTGGTGCGTTTTGCCCCTAGTCGGGGATGATCTGGATATAGGGCTTCTTGAAGAAGGTGGTCACGCCGGTCTTGGGATCGAACTTCGAGTTCACGAAGCACTTCCACTTGCTGTCGTCGAGGCCGAGGCAGTCAGCACGGTAGTAGAAGCCCGGGTAGCGGGTCTCTTCGCGGAAGGCGATGTGCTGCATGTGCAGGCGCACGGTCCACAGGCGGTGGTAGTTCTCCCAGCAGCGCAGCAGTTCGTGCAGGTCGCGGGCGGCCAGCTTCTCGGAGTCCACTTCCAGCATGTCGAGCAGGTGGAAGCCGGTCTTCAGCATGGCGTCGGAGGTGGTGTAGTAGGTGGCCACACCGCCGCCGTATTCGTCCGTGTGCTTGATGAGCCGCATCATGAAGTTCTTGGGCGCGATGTAGCTCGGGTTGACCACCGGGTCGGTGGAAACGCCCTTGCCGGCCATGTAGTTGTCATACGGGCGGTAGACGAGCTTGCGCAGCTCTTCGTCCGTTTCCTTGATGGTGGGCTGGAAGTCCTTGTGGTCCACGCAGAAGCGCACCATCTGCTTGCCGGCGATGCGGCCCTCGGCATGCGAGCCGGAGGAGAACTTGTGGCCGGAGGCGCCCACGCCGTCGGCCCAGGTGAACAGGCCCTCGACGGTGGTCATGCGGTTGTAGACCTTGCCGTTGCTGGCGCGAACCTTGTATTCCTCGGGAACCCAGTCTTCGTCCGGGCCGGAGACCCAGATGCCGCAGCAGCCGGAGTGCGAGCCGAGCAGGTAAGGCTCGGTGGGCATGATCTCGGAGCCGCGCTCCTCGGGGAGCGTGTCGGTGCAGGCCCACAGGTTGGCCTGGCCCACGCACATGTCGAGGAAGTCTTCCCAAGCCTCGCTCTCAAGGTCCTTCTGCTGCTCTTCGTTGAGGGTGGCGAAGGTGGTGTTGAGGGCGGTCTTGGTGTCCATGTAGATGGGGCCGCGGCCTTCGCGCATTTCGCGCAGCATCATGTGGTTGCGCAGGCACGTCGGGATGACGTTGCCCTTGGCGTAGCCGCGATCCTCATAGGGCTTGAGCATGGCCTTGTTGGTCACGCAGTAGTCCTGCCCGAGGGAGTTGGTGGCCTTGGCCTTGAAGAGCAGGAACCACGCGCCCACCGGGCCATAGCCGTCCTTGAAGCGGGCCGGGACGAAGCGGTTTTCCATCATGGTCATCTCGGCGCCGACCTGGGCGCAGAGCGAATAGGTGGAACCGGCGTTCCACACCGGGTACCAGGCGCGGCCCATGCCCTCGCCCATGGAGCGGGGACGGTACACGTTCACGGCGCCGCCCGCGCCCACCATGATGGCGTTGGCGCGGAAGATGTGCACCTCGTTGGCGCGCAGGTTGAAGCCCACGGCGCCGGCGATGCGGTTGGGCACGTTCTTGTCGAGGAGGAGCTTGACGATGAACATGCGCTCCATGATGCGGTCTTCACCAAGGGCGTTCTTGGCCGCTTCGGCCACGATGCACTTGTAGGACTCGCCGTTGATCATGATCTGCCAGCGGCCGGAGCGCACGGGCTTGTCGCCCTTGGCGAGGCTCATGCCCTTGGCCTTGGCCTGGGCGCCGTTGAGATTGTGGCCGTCGGGGCCCTTGATCCAGCAGGGCAGGCCCCACTCCTCGAAGAGCAGCACGCTGTCGTCCACATGCCGGCCCACGTCGAAGATGAGGTCTTCGCGCACGATGCCCATGAGGTCGGTGCGGACCATGCGGACATAGTCGTCGGGGGTGTTGTCGCCAAGATAGGTGTTGATGGCGGAAAGGCCCTGGGCCACGGCGCCGGAGCGCTCGAGGGCGGCCTTGTCGCAGAGCAGGATCTTGAGGCCATGCTTGTCGCCCCAGCGGACGGCTTCATAGGCCACGCCGCACGCGCCCATGCCGCCGCCCACGATGAGCAGGTCGACATCGTGCGTTTTGACGCTGGGTTCGGAAATCGGCACGCCCTTGGCGGGTTCGTTAACAGGAATCGTCGGCATCTTCGTATTCTCCTTCTCGCGTGCGCGGCTGGCTAGTTGCTGTGGGCGATGACGGTCGAGGTCTTGTCGGCCTCCTGAACGTCAAACTTCTTCTTGATGGGGGCCTGGGGCTCGGCGAGCTTGGTCTCGGTGAAGAGGCACTCGTCGTCCAGGTTGGCGCCCTCGGGCTTGCCCTCGTAGGGCTTGATGGAGCCTTCCGGCGTGGTGCGGATGGGGAACTTGAAGCGCTTCACGCTGCCGTTGCGGAACTGCACCGTCCACATGATGGAGTCGGCCGAACGCAGGGGAATACAGACGCCGCCCATGGGGCAGAAGTCGGCGTAGGGGCGGGCGGAGATGGCGCCCTGCGGGCAGATCTTCACGCAGGAATAGCATTCCCAGCAGGCATCCGGCTCCTGGTTGTAGGCCCTCATGGCCTCGGGGTCGAGGATCATGAGGTCGTTGGGGCAGATGTACATGCAGGCGGTCTTTTCGCCACCCTTGCAGCCGTCGCATTTGGACGGATCGACAAACGTCGGCATACGTGTCCTCCACTCGTAAGAAGTTATGCCGTGCTCATGCCGGGAACGGCGCGCCCCCCCGGGCGCCTGCGGATCCCCGAGCCGAAAACGAAGAGCGCATGGCTTGCGAAATTAGTAACAAGGCGTGGCGCTTTGCGTCAAGCCCCCTTTTTAAAAATTCCCGGGTTCTTAAATGGAAAGTTGTTGTATTTCCGCTAGTTATTCGGGGAAAAAATATCAGCGCCCCGGGCCTTGAGTGACCCGGGGCGCTCATAGAACGGCTGGCACGCGTCGTGGTCAACGCCCGGAAAGGATGTCCTCCAGCGTGATGGCGAAACTGTCGAGCTGCACTTCCTCAATGGTGAGCGCGGGGAGGAGGCGCAGGGTCTTGCCGTGGGAGAGATTGCAGATGAAGCCGCGCCGCAGCAGCTCCTCCCACACGGGCTTGCCGTCGCCCGCAAGCTCCACGCCGATCATGAGGCCCACGCCGCGCACCTCGCGGATTTTCTCCGGCAGGCGCTCCTGGAGGCCGCGCAAGCGCTCCATGAGGGCGGCGCCGAGCTTGCCCGCGCGCTCGGCGAGGCCGTCGCGCAGCATGATCTCCACCACCCTGGTTGCCACCGCGCTCGTGAGCGCGCCGCCGCCGAAGGTGGTGGCGTGGCTCCCCGCCTCGAAGCCCCGGGCCATCTCGTCCGTGGCGAGCATGGCGCCCATGGGCAGGCCGTTGGCCAGCGACTTGGCCACGCTGATGGCGTCCGGCGTGAGGCCCGCATGCTGGAAGGCCCAGAATTTGCCCGTGCGGCCCATGCCGCACTGCACCTCGTCGCAGAGGAAGAGCACGTCCCGCTTGCGGCACAGGGCCTCCACGCCGCGCAAATAGTCATGCGGCAGCGGCACCACGCCGCCCTCGCCCTGCACGCATTCCACAAGTACGGCGGCGGTCGCCGGGTTCATGGCCGCGGCCAGCGCGTCGAGGTCTGCCGCGGGCACCTGGCGGAAGCCTTCGGGGAGCGGCGTGAAGCCGTCCGACAGGCTCTCGCGGCCGGTGGCGGCGAGCGCGCCCAGGGTGCGCCCATGGAAGCAGCCCTCGAGGGTGATGATCTCGTAGGCGTCGCGTTGTTTCACCTTGCGCATGTAGCGCCGGGCGAGCTTGATGCAGGCCTCGTTGGCCTCGGCCCCGGAATTGCAGAAAAAGGCCTTGCTGTGGTGCGTGGTGGCAAGCAGGCGCTCGGCGAGGTCGAGCTGTTCCTGCTGGTAGAAGAGGTTGCTCACGTGCCAGAGCTTGCGCGCCTGCGCCTCCAGGGCGGCGTTGACCTCGGGATTGCAGTGGCCAAGGCCCACCACGGCGATACCGGCTAAAAGGTCGGTATATTCCTTCCCGTCCACGTCCCAGAGGCGGGAGCCCTCGCCGCGCGCGATGGCCAGCGGGTAGCGGCTGTAAGAGCGGCACAGCAGGCGCTCTTCCTCTGCGCGGATGGTGTCGAAGGCGTGCGACATGGGGAGACTCCTTTGCGGCGGCGCCGCGTGCTGGTGGGACTGGGGAATGGACTAGCGGCCCGTGTGGCCGAAGCCGCCGGCGCCGCGCCCGGTGGGGGCGAGTTCGGGCACTTCCTCCCATGCGGGGCGGGCGTAGGGCTGAAACACGAGCTGCGCCACGCGCTCGCCATGCCCGAGCACGCGCTCCTCGCCGGAGGTATTTAAGAGGTAGACGCGGATCTCGCCCGTATAGTCCGGGTCGATGAGGCCCACGCCCTGCGCCACGGTGAGCCCGTCGCGCGCGCCGAGGCCGCTGCGGGAATAGACGAAGCCCGCCCAGCCGGGCGCAAGGGGCTGGACGCTCAGGCCCGTGGCAACGGCGAGGCGGCCGCCCGCGGGGATGCGCGTTTCCGGCACCTCGAGGCAGGCGCGCAGGTCGATGCCGGCGGAATGGGCCGTGGCCGGCGCCGGCAGGGCGTTGTCGTCCGTGGCGTAGAGCCGGGCCGCGCCCGGGCGGGTGAAGGCGAGGCGGACGGGGAGGCTCGTCCCGCGCGCCCCAAGGCCGGAAGTTTCGTTCATGCCGCCTTGTAGCGCAGCGTCCGGCCGACTGCAAGGGGAGGCCGCGCCCGCTTTGGGCACCCCTTTTGCCCCATCCCTTGAGCATTGACCACCGCCCGCGCCGGGGCGTATGGATGGGGCAACATCACGGGGAACACGCATGAACGCATCCGCACAGGCAGCAGCGCCGCTGCCCGAACAGCTCTATGGCGTCATCGGCTGGCCGCTCTCCCAGAGCCTTTCGCCGCTCGTCCACAACACGGGCTTTCGGGCCCTGGGCATCCCGGCCGTGTATTTGCGCTGGGAGATACCGCCGGAGGGCCTTGGCACCTTCCTGGACGCGGTGCGCCTGCTGAATATCCGCGGCTGCTCCGTGACCATCCCGCACAAGCAGGCGATCCTGCCCTTTCTGGACGTGGTGAGCGAGGCCGCCACCCTGGCCGGGGCGGCCAACACGCTCTATTGGAAGGAAGACGCCCTCTGCGGCGACAATACCGATGTGGCCGGCTTTCTCGCGCCGCTCACCTCCGTGCCGCTGGAGCGCATGGACGCGCTGTTGCTGGGCGCCGGCGGGGCCGCGCACGCCGTGGCCGCGGCCCTGCGCCTGCGCGGCTGCCGGCAGGTGCGCGTCTGCACACCCGGGAACAAGCGCCACCTCGAGCTCGCCGAGCGCTTCGGCTTCACGCCCGTCGCCTGGGACGAACGCTATGCCGCGCCCGCGGGTCTTGTCATCAATGCCACACCGCTCGGCATGCACGGCAAGCATGAGGGCGAGACGCCCTATGACTTCGCGCTGGCCCCGCAGGTTGCGGGCGGCATTGCCTATGACATTGTGTACAACCCTGCCGAGACGCGCTTTTTGCGCGAGGCCAAGGCCACCGGGCGGCGCTGTATCGACGGCGTTGCCATGTTCTTTGGCCAGGCGGACGCGCAGTTCCGCATCTGGACAGGGCAGGCGCTGCCGGAAGCGGCGCGGGAAGCTCTCATGGCGGCGCTTGGCGCCCGCTGAGGTGGGGAAGGGGGAGGGGATTTTTGCGTCCGTGCGCTTGTGCTGTTGTGCTGCACCTGTGACGCCGAAATTATCCGTCAAAAACAGCCTTTTTTGTGCTGCCTGCGTCAGAAAAAAATTTCCTCGGTCGAGTACTCAAGTACACTCCCTTCGGAAATTGTTTTTCTTCCTTGCTTCAGCCGTTGCGACGAAGGAAGCTACGGATGAAGACAGCAGTTAGTTACCGTATAGGACAGCCAACGCTGTCACTGTCGCTATCCGTAAGGCTCGCAGGCTCGCTAACGGCTAGCGCGGCAGCACAAAAAAATCTTATTTTTTAGGATCCTTCCGGCACCAGCACCCGTCTTCCGCTTCGC
>CAMWVJ010000078.1 GCA_947177645.1 uncultured Desulfovibrio sp. | reverse complement strand
AAGGGAGTGTACTCAAGTACTCGACCGAGGAAATTTTTCTCTGACGCAGCAAGCACCGAAAAGGCTGTTTTTGACGGATAATTTCGGCATTATCCAAGCTGCACAGCCACACTACCAGCACACCAGCATACAATACTCACCAAAAGGGGCGCGCCCTTGCGGACGCGCCCCTTGCTTCTGCGCCCTTGCCACTGGCTAGGCGTTCTTCATCTCCTGGATGAGGTCCGTCAGCTTGTGGGCCTGGTTGGCGAGGTCGGACACGGCCTGGGTGGCCTCGGCCATGGCCTCGGCGGTCAGGCGGGACATGTCGTTGACCTCGATGATGGAGCGGTTGATCTCCTCGCTGGCGGCCGACTGCTCCTCGCTGGCGGCGGCGATGGCCTGCACCTGGTCGGACGTGGCTTCCACCGTGGCGACGATCTCTTCCAGCGCCGTGCCGGACTGGTTGGCCAGGTTGGTGGCTTCGCTTATACGCTGCACCGCGTTGTCCACGGCGCCCATGCTCTTGTCCGTGCTCTCCTGGATGGCGCGGATGGCGTTGCTCACGTCGAGGGTGGAGGTCATGGTCTTTTCAGCGAGCTTGCGCACTTCGTCGGCCACCACCGCGAACCCGCGGCCGGCCTCGCCCGCGCGGGCCGCTTCGATGGCCGCGTTGAGGGCGAGCAGGTTGGTCTGGTCGGCGATGTCGGAGATGACGCCCATGATGCGGTTGATGTCCTGCGCGCGCTCGTTGAGCTGGGCCATGTCTTCCTTGAGCTGGAGCGACACTTCGTGCACTTCGCCGATGCTCTGGACGACCTGCTGGACCACGTGCTCGCCTGCCTCGGCCTTGGCCTTGGTGTCATTGGAGGCACCCGAGGCGGAGCCGGCATTGCGGGCCACTTCCTGCACGGTGGCGTTCATCTCGTTCATGGCCGTGGCGGCTTCCTGCAGGCGCTGGGCCGATTCGGAGGCGCCGCGGTCGGACTGCTCGATCTGGGCGGAAAGCTCGGTGGAGGCGGAGGAGATGATCTCGACCATGCCCTCGAGCTGGTTGGCCGCGGCCAGCATGCCCTCGCGCTTGGCGCTCTCGGCCTTGCGGGCGGCCTCTTCGGCGCGGGCCATGGCGGCCTTGGCCTCTTCGGTGGCCTTCTCGGCCTGGACGGACTTCTCCTGCGCCTCGCCGATATTCTTCTTCAGCGCGGCCACCATGGCGCGCAGGGCGTCGGCGAGCTTGCCGGTCTCGTCCGTGGTGTGGACTTCCAGCTCCTTGTCCATGTGGCCCGCTGCCACGTCCTGGGCGAAGACCTGGGTGGTGGAGAGCGGCTTCACGATCATGCGGGTGATGATGATGGCGATGATGATGCCGAGCACGAGCACCACGAGCAGCATGATGGTGACCACCGTGGTGGAGGCCGAAAGGCTGCTGGCCGCGCCCATGACCGTCTGCTCGGTGTTCTTGGTGGTGAGCTCGACCATGGCGGAGGCGTCGGCGCTCATGGCCTGAAGCTGCTCGTAGCGCTGCGTGGCGCTCGCCGCGAGCTCGCGCATGCGGGCCGCCACTTCGTCGGCGTCATGCGCGAACTCGTTGTATTCCTTCATGGTCTCGTTGAAGAGCTGGCGGCCTTCCTCACGCTGAAGGTTGGCCGACATGGCCTGCGACTTCTTGCTGATGTCAGAAAGGGTCGCCTCCACCTTGGTGAACTGGGCGATGTCGTTGCTGCGCTCGGCGCTCATGAGGTCCTTGAGCGCGCCGGAGACGCTCGCGTACATCTCGGCCGCGTCGGACATGTTCTTGGAATACTGGATGGCCGCGCTGAGGTTGCCCGCGCTGATGGAGGCCATCTGATTGTCGCTCATGGTCTGGATGAGCTGATGGATCTTGGCGAGGGCCTCGTCGGCCGAGGTCATCATCTTGCCCATCATTTCCTGGGCCTGCTTGTAGACCACCTGGTTCTTGCGGACGAGGTCTTCATAAATGACGATGTCCTTTTCCGCCTTGGCGATGGCCTTGCCCGTGTTTTCGTAATAGGTGATCGTGTTGATCTGCTTGATCTGGGCGAGCTCTTCCCGGTAGAGCTTCAGGTGCTCGAAGGCCTGGTTGATCTGGGCCTCGTCGCCCGTCTCGAAATAGGCCCGCGAGCAGTAGGCCGCGTTCAAGAGATTGTTCTGGAGCTCGCTCCAGTTGATGAGCCGGGGCATGCGGTCATGCGCGATGCTCTCCGAAACGTCGGTGCCTTCGTTCATGGCGCGAATGGCCACAAAGCCCAGAACGAGCGTCAAAAAGATGATGGCGCAGAAGCCGCCGCCGATTTTCTTGCCAATGCTCATTACCAGCCTCCCATGCCTTCCTTGCTTGCCGCCCCGGCAATCGGGCAGCGTTGATGCCAGTTTCCGCGCGGTGCTGCCGGGTCTGCCCCGGCAGACCTGCCATGCAAACGCAGCCCGCCGGGCTCCTTTGCCTGCTCTATCGGCCGCGGCGCCTGAAAGATTAGGCCGGCGCCCGTGCCGATGTGTATGAAAGCTCTATAAAAACCTGTCCTCCGCCTCAAGGTGCGTGCGCACATAGTCGCTGACGCCCTCTTCCAGCGGGGTGAAGCGCACCGGGCACGACACTTCCCCAAGCCACGCCATGTCGGCCTCGGTGAAGGCCTGGTACTTGCCGCGCAGGGCCGCGGGCATGTCCACATAGTCGATGGCGGGCTCGCGCCCCAGGGCCGCGAAGACCGCGCGGGTGAGGTCATTGAAGCTGCGCGCCTTGCCCGTGCCCACATTGCGGATGCCGTTGACCTGCGGGTTCTCCAGAAGCCAGGCCATGAGCCGCGCGCAGTCCTTGGCGTAGACGAAATCGCGCTTCTGCTCGCCGTGGGCCACGGCCGGGTCGTCCGAGCGGAAGAGCGCCATGCGGCCTGTCTCGCGGATGCGGCCATGCGCCTTCATGACCACGCTCGCCATGTCGCCCTTGTGGTACTCGTTGGGGCCGTAGACATTGAAAAATTTGAGGCTTGCCACCGCGTCCGCAAGCCCCTCGCGCAACAGCCAGAGGTCGAAAAGCTGCTTGGAATAGCCGTACATGTTGAGCGGCCGCAAGCGCGGCACGAGCGCGGCATCGTCGCTGAAGCCCTGGCTGCCGTCGCCGTAGGTGGCCGCGGAGCTTGCGTTGATGACGCGCGCGCCCTTGTCCAGCGCATAGCGGCAGACATCGCGGCTGTAATGGAAATTGTTTTCCATGAGAAAGTCGGCGTCGGCCTCCGTGGTGGAGGAGCAGGCGCCGAGATGGACGAGGGCGTCCACCTTGAAAGGCAGGGCGTCGCGGCGCACGAGGTCGAGGAAGCGGTCCTTGTGGAGAAAGTCCGCGTAGCGGCGCTTGACGAGATTGCCCCACTTGGGGCCGGCGCCGAGATGGTCCACAACGATGATGTCGGTGAGACCCAGGCTGTTGAGCTGCCAGAGGAGCACGCTCCCCAGAAAGCCGGCGCCGCCGGTGATCACATACATGCGCGCCTCCGCGGGGCGGGTACATGCCGCTCCCGCCCCCGCCTCCGCCCCACACTTCGCAGTATCCGGGCGCGAAGATGCTACCGCAAAGCAACGCGACCCTCAAGCCCCGTGCGGGCAGTCCGGCACACTCCGGCCGCTGGACAAGGCACGCGATTTGCAACATACTGGACACGGGGCGGAAGACCCCCTGCCGGTGCCCCTCCCGGGCGCGGCGCATAACCAAGGAGCCTCCCATGCAACGCACATATACCCCCCACAGCTCTGGCAACAGCTCGGGCCACAGCTCTGGCCCCGGCCTCCTGCACCGGCTGGGCGCCTTCACGCGCCTCACGGCCCTCGGCATCCTGGCCGGCTTCATGCTCTTCTTCCACACGGGCGAAGGCATCGCCGCCCCCGGCGCCCACAAGGCCGGCCACGCGGCCCACGCCCCCGCCCATACCGGGGGGGCTGACCGCTTCGCCGCCATGGACAAGAACGGCGACGGCAAGGTGGTCATCGAGGAATTCCAGTCGGCTTCGCCCGGCATGTCCGAGCGGGCCTTTGCTGTCATTGACAGCAATGGCGACGGCGCCATCGAGCGCGTGGAGTGGGATGCCTTCATGAAGGGCCACGCCGCGGGCGTGCCGCCGCAGGGAATGACGATGCCCCAGCCCGAGACGGCCCCGCGCTTGAACAATATCCCCGGCGATCCGCTCATCCCGCCGCCGGACAGCGCGGATCTGCCCCTCATGCGGCCGCCGAGTGGCAACTGATTTCTCCGCTTTTCCTGAACTCCCCGCACCGCCTGAGGGCGGCGCGGGGAGCCTTGCGCAGCCCCCCTTCCTGCCCATGAGCGCCGCCGACCTGGCCCGGCTGGGCTGGGACGGTATCGATGTGCTCCTCGTGAGCGGCGACGCCTATGTGGATCACCCGGCCTTCGGCTGCGCGCTTTTGGGCCGCTGGCTCATCCGCCATGGCTTCCGCGTGGGCCTCGTCTGCCAGCCGAGGTGTGATAAGCCCGACGACCTCCTCGCCATGGGGCGCCCGCGCCTTTTCGCGGGCATCAGCGCGGGCGCGCTGGATTCCCTGCTCGCCCATTACACGGCCTTTCGCAAAAAGCGCCATGACGACGCCTATACGCCCGGCGGCGTGGCCGGGAAACGCCCCAACCGGGCCGCCATCGTCTACGCCAACCTGGCGCGCCGCGCCTTCCCGGGGCTGCCGCTGGTGCTCGGCGGCATCGAGGCCTCCCTGCGCCGGGCCACGCACTATGATTTCTGGACAGACGCCCTGCGTCGCCCCCTGCTCATGGACGCCAAGGCCGACCTCATCGTCTGGGGCATGGGCGAGCGCGCCACCCTTGCCTGCGCGCAAAGGCTGGACGCCGCCGCCCGGGGCGACATGGATGCCGCGTCGGCGCTACGGGGCATCCCCGGTACGGCGTGGCTGGAAAAGCTGGATGCGGAAGGACGCCCCGCGCCGCAGGACGCGGCCCTGCGCGACGCGCTCGCGGCCGGCCCGCTTGTGCGCTTTCCCTCGCATGCGGAGATCGAGGCCGAGCCCGTGGAGCTTTTGCGGCTCGCGCAACAGATGGAGGCCCATGTGCACGCCGGCGACGCCTGGGCCTATGAGCCCGTAGACAATCGCTGCGTGGTCTATGCGCCGCCGGCCGCCCCGCTCAGCGGGGAGGAGATGGACGCCCTCTACACCTTGCCCTTCCGGCGCGCGGCCCATCCCGCCTACAGCGAGCCCATCCCGGCCGCGGAAATGCTGGCCACGAGCCTCACCAGCCACCGGGGCTGCGGGGGCGGCTGCGCCTTCTGCTCCATCGCGCTGCATCAGGGGCGGCGCGTGAGCTCGCGCTCGGCCGCGTCCATCCTTGATGAAGCCGCGGCCCTGGCCCGGGCCCACTCGGGCGCGAAGCACCGGCGCGGCGCCCGGGGCGTCGCCATTTCGGATATTGGCGGCCCCACGGCCAACATGTGGCAGGCACGTTGCGCCCTGACAAAATCGGGCAGATCGGGCGCCTGCAAGCGCAAGAGCTGCTGCTTTCCCACGCCCTGCCCGCACTTCGTGACGCCGCAGGCGCAGCATGTGGAGCTGTTGCGCGCCGCCGCGGCGCAGCCCGGCGTCTCCTCGGTGCGCGTGGCGAGCGGCGTCAGGCCCGACATCGCCCTCAGGGAGCCTGCCGCGCTGGCCGCCTATGCGCGCGAGTTCACGGGCGGCCAGCTCAAGGTGGCGCCCGAGCACAGCGAGCCGGCGGTGCTCAGCCGCATGCGCAAGCCGGGCACGGCCACGCTGGACGCCTTTCTCGAAGTTTTCGCGCGCGAGAGCCGCGCGGCCGGGCGCGAGCAGTATGTCATCCCTTACCTCATGAGTGCCTATCCTGGCTGCACGGACGACGACATGCGCGCGCTTGCCCGCTGGCTCAAGCGCCGCGGCTGGAACCCGCGCCAGACGCAGTGCTTCATCCCCACGCCCGGCACGGTGGCGACGGCCATGTTCTATTGCGGCCGGGACGAAGCCGGGGAAAAGATACATGTGGCCCGCAGCGACGCCGAGCGCCTGCGGCAGCACGGCATCCTCATGGGCCAGGCGGAAGGGGCAAGAAAGAGAAAGGAAGACGGCCCGCGCCGCCAAGAACAGAAACCCGGCAGTCCCGCGCGACGGAGCGCG
>CAMWVJ010000077.1 GCA_947177645.1 uncultured Desulfovibrio sp. | reverse complement strand
CACCAGACCGTGCCGATCTCGAGGCCGCGCGCCGCGATGAGCAGGTTCTCGATGGCCGCGGAGCAGTCCTGCACCCAGCGGCCCCCGGCCTTGTCCTCATTGAGGTCGCCGCAGACCACGATGACCACCGGCGCCTGCGCCGCCATCTTCACATAGGGCGTGGCTTCGGAAAGCTCCTCCCTGAGGCCCGCGTCGCGCACCACCACGAAGGCCCAGGGGCGCTCGTTCTTGGCGCTCGGGGCCAGCATGGCGGCCTTGAGCATGGTTTCCACGTCCGCGTCGCTCACGGGCTGGTCGGTATATTTGCGGATACTGCGCCGGGTGAACAGGGCTTCAAACACATCCATGGCTGTCTCCTGGGCTTGAGGATGGGGGCGCCTTTCGCGCCCCGTGCGCCCCGATTATGCCCGCTTGGGCCGGAAAGTAAAGGCATGGGCGCCCTTGCGGCCGGCGCGCGGCCATGCTAGGCTGCGGGGAGAGGAGTGCGCCCATGGAAGTTCCCTTTCTCTCAGAGATCGTCATCATCTTCCTGCTCTCCATCGGCGTCACCCTCGTGTGCAACCGGCTCCGCCTGCCGGCCACGGTGGGCTTCCTCATCACGGGCGTGCTCTGTGGCCCCTCCCTGCTCGGCATCGTCAGCGACCGCGAGGCCATCGACCAGGTGGCCGAGGTGGGCGTGGCCATGCTGCTCTTCACCATCGGCATGGAGCTTTCCGGCGATGCCCTGAGCCGCCTCAAGCGCCCGGTGTTTCTCGGCGGCAGCCTCCAGATCGGCCTCACCATCGCGGCCGTGGCCGGGCTGGCGCTCGCCTACGGCACCACCTGGCAGCGCGGCGTCTTCTGGGGCTGCCTCGTGGCGCTCTCCTCCTCGGCCATCGTGCTGCGCATTTTGCAGGAGCGCGGCACCAGCAGCACGCCCACGGGCCGGCTCTCGCTCGCCATCCTCGTCTTCCAGGACATCATGGTGGCGCCCATGCTGCTCTGCGTGCCCCTGCTCGCCGGCACGCTCGACCTCTCGCTGGGGCAGGCCGCGCTTTCCGTGCTCAAGGTGGCGCTCATCCTCGGCGGCGTGCTCGTGGTGGCGCATTTCGGCCTCAACCGCCTCATGGATGCGGTGATGCGCACGCGCACCCGCGAGATACTGCTGCTCACCACCCTCGGGCTCTGCCTCGGCATGGCGCTCCTGACCAGCGCCCTCGGGCTCTCGCTTTCGCTGGGCGCCTTCCTCGCCGGGCTGCTCCTTGCGCGCTCCCAGTACAGCATGAGCGTCATTTCCGGCATCCTGCCCTACCGCGACGTGTTCATGAGCCTGTTCTTCATCTCCGTGGGCATGATGCTCAATGTCGGCTATTTCACGCAGCACTTTGTCGCCATCATCGTGGGCACCCTGCTCTTCGTGCTCATCAAGAGCGTGCTCACCCTGCCCGCGGTGCTCGTGCAGGGCTATCCCCTGCGCGCGGCCATCATCACCGCCCTCTCGCTCGCGCAGGTGGGCGAATTTTCCTTCGTGCTCGCGGCGCAGGGCCTCGCGGCTGGCCTCTTCGACATGGAGTCCTACCAGAATTTTCTCGCCGTGAGCGTGCTCACCATGATGCTCACCCCGGGCCTCATCTCGGCCGCGCCCTCGGTCGCCGCCGCCGTGGACCGCCTGCGCCGCAAGCGCGTGCCCGCCGTGGCGGAAGAGGAGGGCAGGAAGCACGAGGGCCTCGAAGACCACCTCATCATCGTGGGCTTCGGCATCAGCGGCAAGCACCTCGCGCATGTGGCGCACGAGTCCGGCATCCCGTACACCATCCTTGAAATGAACCCGGAGACCGTGCGCCGCTACCGCGACAAGGAGCCCATCTCCCACGGCGACGCCACCCAGCCCATCGTGCTGGAACACCTCGGCGTGGAAAAGGCGCGCGTGCTCGCCATCATCATTTCCGACCCCGCGGCCGTGCGCGCCATCACCATCGAGGCGCGCAAGCTCAACCCGAACCTGCACATCGTGGCGCGCACCCGCTTCGTGACCGAGGTGGGGCCGCTGCACAGCCTCGGCGCCAACGAGGTCATTGCCGAGGAATTCGAGACCTCCATCGAGGTCTTCAGCCATGTGCTCTCGCAATACCTCGTGCCGCGGCAGGACATCGACGCCTTCGCGGCGCACCTGCGCGAGGCCAATTACCGCATGATCCGGCGCATGAGCAGCGCCGTGGATTCGCTCACCGACGCGGTGGGGCGCCTCCCGGACATGGGCGTGCAGGCCATGCGCGTGGGGCCAGGCTCGCCCCTCTGCGGCCAGGAATTGAAGGATTGCGGGCTTCGCCCCAACTACGGGGTCACGGTGGTGGCCATCCTGCGCCATGATGACGTGGAGGCCGCGCCCGGGCCGCACTTCCGCTTCGAGGTGGACGACGTGGTCTATATCTTCGGCCGCACGGACAAGCTCATGGCCGTCAAGCCCGTCTTTTCCGGGCCTGTGCGCGGGCAGGACGAGCCGGGGCCGCAGGCGGCCATCGCGTGAGCGGGACGGCCGCGTCGCCTTCATTCCGCCTCTTCAGTCAGCCGGCCGCGCGAAGGGCCAGTTCTCCACCGTGAGCGGCACGCTCGCGCCGATTTCGGCGAGCGCCGCCCGCACGGCGTCTTCCTGCTGCGGGGAAAACACCACCTTGAGCAGCGCTGTCTTGCGCTCGAGCACGGTGAAGAAAGCAAGGTTTTCGTACGCCTCGAGGAGAAAGCGAAAGAGCGCCACATCCGCCGGCGCGAGGCGCACGAGCAGGCGGCCGCTGTGCCGTGGCGGCGGGGCGCAGGGCCGCGGACTCATACTGCCCAGGCGGCCCAGCGGGCGAGGATGACGAGGCCGATGCCCACGGCGATGGTGACGAAATAGTTTTTCGTCTTCCAGGCCACCAGGAAGGTGGGGATGGAGACCATGAGGAAGAGATTGCTTGTGGAGAGGTCGAAACGGCCGTCATAAATGAAGATGTCCGGCGCCACGAGGGCCGCCATGACGGCAACGGGCACGAAGTCGAGCCAGCGGCGCAAGAGCGGCGGCAGCGAATCCCCGCGCAAAAAGGTCACGGGGAGCACCTTGGGGAGCACGGTCACGAGGGTGGCGGCGGCCACGCAGAGCAACAGCGCCTCGTGTTCCCCGGCCCACGCAAAGAGGCCGCTCATGCCGCGTCCTCCGGCTCGGCGCGCTTCTGGCGCAGGGAGAGCACCAGGCCCAGGGTGGCGCCGGCCACGGTGGCGACAGCCACGTTCCACTGGCTCATGCCCCCTGCCTTGAGCGCCACCGAGAGCGCGCCGGTGAAGATGGCGATGAGCACATGCAGGCGGCTTGCGCACTGGGGCACGAGCAGCGCCAGGAACATGGCGGTGATGGCGTAGTCGAGCCCCAGCGGGCGCACGTCGTTGACGAGATTGCCGCAAAAGGCGCCGATGGTGCAGCCCGCCACCCAAGAGAGATGGGTGGTGGAATTGCAGATATACATGGTGGCCGTGTTGAGCGGCCAGCCCTCCTGCAGGGCCGTGATGTGCACGGCAAAGGTCTCGTCCGTGAGGCCGAGCCCGAGCAGGAAGCGCTTGACGCGCGAGATGCGCGAGAGCCAGGGCGATTCCGCGGCGGACATGAGCAGGTAGCGCAGGTTGACGATGCCCACGGCCGCCGCCGTGGAGAGGATGCCCGCGCCGCCGCCCCAGAGGCTTGCGAACACGAACTGCCCGGAGCCCGAAAACATGAGCACAGCCATGGCCACGGCCAGCCCCGCGGGGATGCCGTTCTTCACGGCGAGCACGCCAAAGGTGAAGCCCACCGGCACATAGCCGAGGGTGATGGGGAGCGCGCGCCGAAGCCCCTCGGCCCAGGGCGGCCCGGGCTGGCGCACGCTGACAGTTGCTGGCATCAAACTATCCTTGCCGGGCGACCCGCCGCGCGAGGCTCATGCCGGCCCGGCAGCGGGGAGCGCCCGCGGGGGCGCGGTTCAGGCTTTGTCCCTGTCTTCGGGTTCGTCGACCTTGCGGGCGATCCAGACGGTGAGGATGATGCCGAGCACGAGGCCCACGCCCACGCCCACCAGGAAGACCTCCAGCGCGCCGTCCACGAAGAGGGCGTCCATGCGGAAGCAGAGGAAGATGACGAGCAGGGCGATGATGCCCATGACGATGAGGAAGAGTTTACGTCTCATGGCGAGTCCTCCGGCGGTGAGGATACGGGGTTTCCGTCAAAGTTTCAAAGGCTTTCTGGCGGGGCGGCCGGAATGCGGCATGCGCGAAGTTTCAGGTCGCCCTACTGGAACAGCGTGCTCATGCCGCGCAAAAGGTTGGTGAACAGGCCGTCCATGCCGGTGATGAACTCCTCGATCTTGTTGGCCATGACCACGAGCAACAGGCCCACGAAGAAGAAGCCCACCCCGATCTTGATGGGGAAGCCGAACTCCATGATGTGGATCTGCGGCGAGGTGCGCGCCACGAGCCCCAGAGCGACCTCGACCATGAAGAGCGCCACCATGACCGGCGCGGCGATCTGCAAGGCGAGCACGAAGACCTGGCTCGAAAGCTCCAGAACCTCCCAGAGCAGGTTCTCGCCGATGAAGAGCGCGCCCGGCGGCACGATGGCGAAGGAGGCCGCGAAGCCCTTGATCATGTAGAGATGCCCGTCGAGCGTGAGAAAGGTGAGCAGGCTCACCATCCAGAGAAAGAAGGCCGTGGCGCCGGTCTGGTTGCCGGTGATGGGGTCGGCGAAGTTGATCATGGTGAAGCCCATCTGGAAGCCGAGCAGTTCGCCGCCGGACTGGATGCCCATGAACAGAAAATTGACGGCCATGCCGAGCACGAGGCCCATGAAGACCTCACCCAGGGCCATGATGGCGAGGTCAAAGGGATGCGCCGGCATGAGCGAGCCGGAAAGCGCGAGATGCGGCCACACGGCGAGCGAAAAGACCATGGTCACCGCGGCCTTGACCAATACCGGGATATTGTTGGTGGAAAACACCGGGAGCATGAACATCACGATGCTCACGCGCATGATGGTGAGCAGCAGGCTCAGCACCGCGGCAGGATCGTAACTGAAAATGTCCATGCAAAAAGGCTATGCAATTCCGCGGCCAGCGGCGCCGGCGTGAGCGGCCGCCCCGCGCCTATTTGTGCAGGCGTTCTTCCATGATTTCCTTGACGATCTTGTCGAGGCCCGCGAGGTCCGGCTTGGAGACCTGCCTGTCCGCGCCCACCTTGATGCCCTTGGCCCTGAGCGCGTCGGTGATGAGCGAGGAGAACAGCACCACGGGCAGCTTGTGCAGGGCCGGGTTCTCGCGGATCTTGGTGGTCAGGGCGTGGCCGTCCATCTCGGGCATTTCGATGTCCGAGATGACGAGGTCCACGATCTCGGAGAGATCCTCCTTGCCCGCGCCCTGACCGGACTGGGCCTGCGCGAGGTTGTTGAGATATTCCCAGGCCTCGCGGCCGTTGCTCGCCGTTGTCACCTGGTAGCCCGACTTCTCCAGGAAGGATTTGACGATCTTGCGCAGCGAGCTCGAGTCGTCCGCGAGGAGCAGGCGCACCTGCTCCGGCATCTCCACCTTGGCCGGTTCCGGCTCCATGCGCGACATGTCGAGCGAGTGGTCGAGGCTCGCCAGGATCTTCTCCATGTCGAGGATGAAGAGCACGCGCTCGCCGATGCGCAAGATGCCGGTGATGCTGTCGCGCGAGAAGGTCTGGACATACTTGTTGGGCGGCTCGATGCGCTCCCAGTCGAGGCGGTGGATGCTCATGACCGACGAGACGAGGAAGGCCGCCTTGACGCCCGAAAATTCCGTCACCAGCACCTTGTCGTTCTTGGTGACGGCCATCTCCTTGCCGAGCCAGGTGGCGAGGTTGATGAGAGGCAGCACCTTGCCGCGCAGGTTGAACGAGCCCATCACCGAAGGGTCGTGGGTGCCGGGCATGGCCGTTACCTGCGGCAGGCGGATGATCTCGAGCACTTTCGCCACGTTGATGGCATAGTGCCCGGTATAGGTCGTGCCGTCGTCCTGGCGCTCGTCCAGGAGAAATTCCACCACTTCCAGCTCATTGGTGCTGAGCAGGGGATTCATGCTCATGATCTGCCTCGTTGGGCGGGCGCCGCGTCGCGCGGCGGCTCGAGCCTGGGGCAAAAGGAAACCATGGGGC
>CAMWVJ010000076.1 GCA_947177645.1 uncultured Desulfovibrio sp. | reverse complement strand
TGAGGGGCATCAGTCCGGCGTTGGCTGGCTTCTGGCGGCGGAATTGGTTCGCTTGCTTGTAAGCGGCGTGAGCGGCATCCTGCGCATTGTGCCCTTCGGCTGCCTGCCGAACCATATCGTCGGCAAGGGCCTCATCCGCGAGCTCAAGCGCCGCTACCCCAAGGCCACCATCACCGCCCTCGACTATGACCCGGGCGCGAGCGAGGTCAACCAGATCAACCGCATCAAGCTCATGATGCGCGCTGGCCTTGGGGAGGCCGCCGGCGCGGGGGGCACCGCCCAGGGCGCCCGGGCCGGGGACTCGCCTTGATTGGCAGACGTGCTTGCCAGCAGGAACTTTTTATGCCATAAAGCTCCTGTACCTGCGGCAGGCTGCCGCGCGACCAAGTGGGAAACTCGGCCGGAATGGGTTCCGGCTGGCCGACGTCAGGGCAATCCCGTCCCGTCGAGTGAGATTATCTGTCCAAGGAGGACACGCATGGCTGAGATCACCTTTAAAGGCAAAAGCTTTGAAGTTGACGAAGACGGCTTCCTGCTCCGCTTCGATGACTGGTGCCCCGAATGGCTCGAATACGTGAAGGAGTCCGAGGGCATCAGCGATATCACCCCCGATCATCAGAAGATCCTCGATTTCCTCCAGGACTACTACCGCAAGAACGGGATCGCGCCCATGGTGCGCATCCTTTCCAAGAACACCGGCTACAAGCTGAAGGAAGTGTACGAACTCTTCCCCTCCGGCCCCGGCAAGGGCGCCTGCAAGATGGCCGGCCTGCCCAAGCCCACCGGCTGCGTGTAGTCAACACTTTTCCCTTAAAAGGAGGACACGCGCATGGCTGAGATCACCTTCAAGGGCAAGACGTTTGAAGTGGATGAAGACGGCTTCCTGCTGCACTTCGATGACTGGTGCCCGGAATGGCTGGAGTATGTGAAAGAATCCGAGGGCATTCCGGAAATCACGCCTGATCACCAGAAGCTGCTCGACTTCCTCCAGGACTACTACCGCAAGAACGGCATTGCGCCCATGGTGCGCATCCTTTCCAAGAACACGGGGTACAAGCTCAAGGAAATCTACGAGCTCTTCCCCTCCGGCCCCGGCAAGGGCGCCTGCAAGATGGCCGGCCTGCCCAAGCCCACGGGCTGTGTGTAGTCCCCGCCGCTGTTTCTCCCACTGAATGCAGAAAGCCCCCGGTCATGCCGGGGGTTTTCTGTTTCTTGCGGGCGCGGGCGGCACCAGTGCGGCCGCCCGGCTCCTCTCGTGGAGCCGGCCCCTTGAGGCGGCCAGCCGGCGCTAAAACTTGGGAAAGATCTTCGGGTCCTTGGCCTTGAGCTGCTTCATCACTGCCTTGCCGGCCTCAAGGTCGCCAAAGATGGTCACAGCGGCAGCTTCCTTGCCGTTGGCGCCGATCCAGGCTCGGCCCGTGGCCTTGCCGCGGGAAAAGCCGAATTCCTGCAGGCCGTCCTTTTCCACCGGCTCCTCCACCGTGGCCTTGTCCTTCTGCATGTTGGTGCGCATGTTCTTGGCGATGTCGGCCGCGCTCAGGTTGGCCTTCATCACATTGATGGCGATGGCGCCCTTGTTGCCCGGCGCCCCGAGGAGCACGCTCACCGCGCCATTCTGCGACTGCACGGGCTTGAGCAGTCGCCAGCCGTCCGCGAGGTCAAGGGTGAAATAGGCCGTCTTGATGACCTTGGGCTGCTGCTGTTGCGCGCCCGCGTTCTGGCCCTGCTCCTGATGGTTCTGGAGATGGCGCGGCGCGCGCACTTTTGCAGTCGCCGCATCAGAAAGCGCAAGCGCCGCCATCAGGGCCACGGCCACAAACCAGATATTGATGCCTTTCTTCATCTTCGTTCTCCGCTCTCCTGCAAATCTTCAGAAAATTCCTCTGCCGCCGGCGTGACCGCTCCGGGACGCCCCGGCGGTGTTCCGCACCGGCAAGCCACAGCATAGCGCGCATCGGCGCGGGGCGCCAGTGTTCCGCGCAAGGGAGGAATTGACGCCCCTTTCCCCTTCCAAGCCCCCGTACCGGCGTGAAGCCGGGGCATTTTTGCGGCACGCCGGTCTCCTGCGGAAACAGTACGGGCCACCCAATGAGAAAAGGGGCCGCAGCATTCCTACTGTGGCCCCTGAAACTTTCTGGCCCGCGGGGTGGGCACAAACCGCCAGTCTGGTGTTTTCGCTGACGCATGCGAGCCTCTGGCATGGCAGAGGGCACGGAGGGCAACCAGCCAATCCTCTGATATATCAAGAAAACTTTTCAAAAATATGGTTCACAACTGCGCCTTGGCAAAGAACATCGCCGGGCTGAGCGCCAAGGATGAATGCTTCAGAAACATCTCATCCCGCGTGAGTATCCAGTCCATATGCGCCGTACGAGCGCAGATGTCCTGCAAAGCATCTTCATAGTCAGGTATGGTTGATTCCAGCGCATGGATACACGCACTTTCGGATACTGCTACTACCTTGAATATCTGAAAAAGACTTAAAAGTGCATTCCGTGAGCTCTTTTCAGAGGAATATTTCCTCAATATATAATAAATATCTGTAATGCTGGAAGCGCTTATGAAAGCCTCTATCTTTTCCTGTGCAGCGAGGAGAAAAATTTTTTCCGCGTCTTTGGAAAATGGCATCCTGGAGGCGAGCGCATCAAGGATGATATTCGTATCGACAAGAATTTTCATTAGCTGAGACATTCATCTTTTATGGCTGTGACATCCACATCCTGAGGCAGGATACCAAATAATGACTTGGCGATCTCCGTCTTGTCTGACTTGATGCTGGTCAGTTTTGCAAGGCCCTTCCCTTCCTGGATAATGTAAATATCCTGAGTATCCGCAAGCAAGACATACTTTGCGGGGTCGTCAACAAGCTCGCGAAGAGAAATCTGCATATCAGCCTCGCGGGAAGTAAAAATGGTATCAAATGAGGCTTCACCCGAGGCACGAAACTCGCGCTTTTTTCCTGCCAGCTTGCCCAGCACCTTTTTGCCGAAACGCCAGCACAGGTGGACATATGACAGGCAGAAAAAACTGCCTCATAGGAAAAGAGGTTACAGCTTTCGCTGTAACCCCTTGAATTTCTTGGCTCCCCGAGACGGACTTGAACCGCCAACCTAGTGATTAACAGTCACCCGCTCTGCCGATTGAGCTATCGGGGATCATTGGCAGGAGTGTTTGTACGGAAATCGCGCTGCGAGGTCAAGAAAAAAATCCAGCGTGGGCTCAATTCCCGCCGCTTCCCCGGATGCAGCGGTCGAGTTTCTTGTGGTAGCGCTCGGCCTCGCTGAAGATGCAACCGCAATAGGGCTGTCGGTAGAGCCCCCATTCTTTGGAGCGGTCGATGCCTGCCTGCCAGTCCAGCCGAAAATCGCCGTACACGAAGGCCGGGCCCCCGCCGGCCGTAAGCTGCCGGCCCACGGCGGCGATGGCCTCATGCGGCTGGTAGCGGGAATAGAGGAGGCTCGTGGTGAAATACGCAAAGCCCAGTGCCTTTGCCGCTGCCGCCGCGGCCCGCACCCGGCTTTGGCAGCACCATTCGCAGCGCGCGGGCGGCTCTTCCTTAGCCTCCGGCGCGGCGAGCCACGCCCGGATGTCCCACGCGGCGTCGTCATAGATCACCGGCACCCCGAGGCGCGCGGCGCACTCGGCCACGGCCTCGCGCCGCCTCAGGTATTCCGCGAGCGGGTGGATATTGGGGTTCCTGTACCAGAGCGTCACCGCAAAGCCGGCGGCCCTGAGGCGCTGCGCCGGCATGATGGCGCAGGGCCCGCAGCAGGCGTGGAGCAGGAGCGGCGTGCCCTCACGGGGAGCTGCCGCAAGCTCCGGGGCGTCCCCGGCAACCTTACCCCCGCCGGTGGAAGCGGCCTCCGGGGCTAGGGCTGGATGGAGATTTCCAGGCATTTGCCGAACAGTTGCTCCATGTCGCGCAGGGTGTCGCGCTTGTGGTTGAGCAGATAGAGGCCCAGCTCGCGCTCCGTCTCAAACACACAGGTGGGCGCATGGGTGTTTTGCAGGCGCCCGCGCAGGTCGCGTAGGGCCTGGAGCGCCCGCCACTCCAGGTTGCGCCGAAGGCCCGTGCCGCCGCAGGCCGGGCAGGGCTCCAGCGTGATGGAGAGCGCCGAGGAGCCCATGCGCTGACGCACCAGCTCCAAAAGGCCGAAGGAGCTCATGCGGGCCACGTCATGCCGCGCGCGGTCGTTCTTCATGGCCTGGCGCAGGGTCTTTTCCACCTCCACCACATGCTTCTTGTCGCGCATCTCGATGAAGTCGATGACCACCTGGCCGCCGATGTCGCGCAGGCGCAGGTGCCGGGCGATGGCTTCGGCGGCCTCCATGTTGGTCTTGAAGGCCATGGCCTCGAAATTGCCCTTGCCCGAGATCTTGCCGGAATTGATGTCCACGGCCATGAGGGCTTCGGTCTGGTCAAAGACGAGGCGGCCGCCCGAGGGCAGCACCACCTCGCGCGAATAGATCTGCTCCAGCTGGCGGCGCAGGTTGAAGCGGTCCCACAGGGACTGGCGGAAATCGTCATAGAGGCGCACGAGGTCCTTCTTGCGCGGGAAGAGCAGGCTCACCATGCCGCGCACGTTCTCGGCCTCGGCCTTGTTGTCCACCCAGATCTCGCCCACATCCTCCGTGAGGTAGTCGCGCACCGCGCGCTCAGAAAGGCCCGGCTCCTGATGCACCAGAGCGGGCGCCGCCACTTCGGTGGCCTTTTTGCGGATGTCCTTCCAGAGGCGCTTGAGGTACTGGAGGTCGTTCTTGAGCGTGGCCTTGGTGGTGCCGGCGCTCACCGTGCGCACGATGACCCCGAGGCCGCTGCCCGGGTCGATGCCGTTCATCATCTCGCGCAGGCGGGCGCGCTCCTCCTCGTCGTTCACCTTGCGCGAGACGCCGCTCTGCTCCTGCCCGGGCGTGAGCACGAGAAAACGCCCGGCCAGCGAGAGCCAGGTGGTGAGGAAGGCGCCCTTGTTGCCCGTGGGCTCTTTCACCACCTGCACGAGCACTTCCTGCCCGGCCTTGAGCACCTTCTGGATGGGCGGGAATTTCTTGCCCTTGGCGGGCTCGTGCGGCGCGAGCCAGTATTCGGGGTGCACCTCGTCGATCTGGAGAAAGCCGTTCTTGCCGGTGCCGTAGTTGACGAAGGCCGCCTGAAGGTTGGCGTCGATATTGTGGATGACGCCCTTGTAGATATTGCCCTTGAGCTTGCGCTGGTGGAGCATGTCCAGATAATACTCGAGGAGGACGCCGTTTTCGGCCAGCGCCACCTCCACCTGCTCGCCCGGGAGCACGCTGATGAACATGCGCTTGTTGGCCGGGGCAGCCTTTTCGCGCGGCTTTTTGGCGCCGCTTTTTTTGGCGGAGCCGCTGTCGCGGGACTCGGCATCGGCAGCCGCGGCGCCGGCCTCCTGCCCGTCAACGGGGGCGGAGGACTCGACCGGGGCGCCTTCGTCCAGGGCCTCGGAGGCCGCTTCGGCCCCGGGCTCCTGCGCCTCGGCGGTATCGTTCTGGCCTTCGGTCGCCCGGTTCTTGTGACCGCGCCCGCGGCCCCCGCGCCGGCCGCGACGGCTCTTGCGGCGCGCCGGCTCCCCGCCCTCGGCGGCTTCCGCGCCGCCCGTTTCGGGCTCGGGGCCTTCAGCAGCGGTAATTTCAGGGACTGCAGCATCGCCCGTACCGGTGCCGGCTTCCGCCAGCGGGGCAGGAGCCTCAGCAGCGGCGGCTTCCCGGGCGGGGCGCCCCCTGCGCGGCTTCGGGGCCGGCTTCGGCGTCCCCCCTGGTTCCGCGCCATCACTTCGGGGCAGCGCGCCCTCGGAGCTCTCTACCGCAGGGGCCGAGATTTCAGCGCCGGGCGCACTCTTTTTGGGGCGCCCGCGTCTGCGGGGCGCCGGTGCCTCGGGCTGGGCGCCCGTATCGGCTCCCTCCGCGGGCTCATCCCCCGCTTGCGGGCGCCGACCGCGGCGCGGGCTGCGGGCCGGCTTTTCCGCTTCCGCCGGCGAGGCAGGAGCTACGGGGGCAGTTTCCCCGGGGGCGGCAGGCGCCGTTTCAGCGGAGTGCGCGCTCCTGCCGCGTCCGCGCGGGCGGCCGCGTTTGGGCGCGTCGGTTTCCGATGGTGCGTTCTCCGCGGGGCCCGCGGTGTCCGGGGCTCCGGCGGGGGCGTCCGCA
>CAMWVJ010000075.1 GCA_947177645.1 uncultured Desulfovibrio sp. | reverse complement strand
CGACTGCACGGTGCAGCGCAACCACCAGAAGCTCATCGAAATCACGCCGTCGCCGTGGCCGGGCGTGACGCCGGAGCTGCGCGAACGCCTGAAGGACTACGCCCGCCGCCTGGTGCGCGACGTGGGCTACCATTCGCTCGCCACGGTGGAATTTCTCATCACCCCAGACGGCGAGCCCTACCTTATCGAGGTCAATACGCGCCTTCAGGTGGAGCACGGCATCACCGAGTGCCGCTACGGCATCGACCTCGTGGAGGAGCAGATCGCCGTGGCCTTCGGCGCAGAGCTGCGCTACCGGGAGTCCGAGCTTCTGCCCACCTACAGCGCCATGCAGGTGCGCATCAACTGCGAGAACCCGCAGGACAATTTCGCGCCCAACTCTGGCCTCATCTCGCGCTATGTCTCGCCCGGCGGCCCGGGCGTGCGGCTCGACTCCAACATCAGCGCGGGTTACGAGTTCCCGGCGAACTACGATTCCGCGGGTTCCCTGCTCATCGCCTTTTCCCATGACTGGGAAAAGACGCTCGGCATCATGGACCGCGCCCTCAGCGAATATGTCATCGGCGGCATCAAGACGACCATCCCCTTCTTCCGCAAGGTCATCAAGCAGCCCGAGTTCCGCCGCGGGCAGATCAACACCAACTTCATCGCCGACCATCCCGAGCTCATGCTCTATACCGACCTCGCGCCAGAAGGGGAGCGGCTCGCCAGGCTCGTGGCCGAGATCTCGGCCAAGGGCTACAACCCGTATGTCCAGCTCGGCGAATACCGCTCCATCACGACGCCCGCCCTCGGGCCCTTCGCGCCGGTGCTGCCGCCCATCAGCCCCTCGGTGCGCCGCCGGCCGTCGCCCTATCCGCATGGCGACCGGCTCGCCACCCTCGACTATATCCGCGACTCGGATTACATCCACTTCACGGACACCACGCCGCGCGACTTCACACAGTCCAATTCCGGCAACCGCTTCCGCCTCGCCGAAGACCGCCTCATCGGCCCGTATCTCGACAATGTGGGCTACTTCTCCATTGAGAACGGCGGCGGCGCGCACTTCCATGTGGCCATGCTCGGCAACATGACCTATCCCTTCACGGAAGCGCGAGAGTGGAACCAGTTCGCGCCCAAGACCTTCAAGCAGCTCCTCGTGCGCTCCACCAATGTGCTCGGCTACACGCCACAGCCGCGCAACCTCATGCGCGCCACCGGCGAGATGATCTGCGACTGTTACCAAGTGGTGCGCTGCTTCGACTTCCTCAACCATGTGGAGAACATGCGGCCGCTTGCCGAGGTGGTGCTGTCGCGCAAGGATGTCATCTTCGAGCCGGCCATCTCCCTCTCGTGGACCAAGGGCTTCGACGTGCCCCATTATCTTGAGGTGGCGCGCGCCATGATCGCCATGTCGGCCGACATCATGGGCGTGGATGAGAAGGCGGCGTCGCGCAACATCATCCTTGGCCTCAAGGACATGGCCGGCGTGTGCCCGCCGAGGTTCATGACCGAGCTCGTCACGGCCCTGCGCAAGGAATGGCCCGACCTCGTCCTGCATTACCACCGCCACTATACGGACGGGCTCTTCGTGCCGGCCGTGGGCGCCGCGGCCAAGGCGGGCGCGCATATCCTCGACGTGGGTCTGGGCGCGGCCGTGCGCTCCTACGGGCAGGGGGACGTGCTCTCCACCATGGCCTACCTTGAGGACGAACTGGGCCTCAAGTGCCACCTGAACAAGGAGGCCATCCGCGACGCCAACTTCGTCTGCAAGCAGATCATGCCCTATTATGACCGCTATTGCGCGCCGTACTTCCAGGGCATCGACCATGACGTGACCCTGCACGGCATGCCGGGCGGCGCCACCTCCTCCTCGCAGGAGGGCGCCATGAAGCAGGGCTACATCCACCTTTTGCCCTACATGCTCAAGTTCCTCGAGGGCAGCCGCCAGATCGTGCGCTACCATGACGTGACGCCGGGCTCGCAGATCACCTGGAATACGGCCTTCCTGGCCGTGACCGGGGCCTGGAAGCGCGGCGGAGAGGAGGAGGTGCGCTATCTCCTCGAAGTGCTCGGCGAGGTGACGCGCACCCCCGAGGACGAGCTCTCGCCGGAGATGCGGCGGGCGCGCCTCTCCATCTACCAGGACTGCAACGACGCCTTCCGCAACCTGCTCTTGGGCAAGTTCGGCAAGCTCCCCCTGGGCTTCCCCGCGGACTGGGTCTATGAAAGCGCCTTTGGCGCGGACTGGAAGGCCGCCATCGCCGCCAGGACGGAAGCCTCGCCGCTGGAGTCGCTGGAAGACACCAATCTCGCCGCCGAGGAGCGGGCCTGCGCCGAGATCCTCAAACGGCCGCCCAATGCGGAAGAGTTCATCCTTTACTTGAATCATCCTGCGGATGCGCTCAAGACCATCCAGTTCCGCGCCAAGTATGGCGACCCCAACAATTTGCCGCTGGATGTCTGGTTCGAGGGCATGAAGGTGGGGCAGGATCTCAACTTCACGGATACGAGCGGCAAGCCCCACCACCTGCTTTTGCTCAGCATTTCGCGGCCCAATGACGCGGGCATGGCCATCTGCCGCTATGTGCTCGACTCGGAATTCATGAGCTGCGAGGTGCAGGTGGCCGAGCCTGCCGCCCAGAAGGGGCAGGGCGTGCCCATGGCCGACCCCAACGACCCCTATGAGGTGGCTTCGCCGAGCAATGGCGATTTGTGGGTCATGTATGTCCACCCGGGCGATGTGGTGAAGGCTGGCGAAGAGCTTTTCAACGTCTCCATCATGAAGCAGGAGAAGGCGGTGCTCGCGCCGGTGGACGGCATCGTGAAGCGCGTGCTCAAGACGGCGGACTTCAAGGAGAGCAAGCAGATGGTCTCGGTGCACGAGGGCGAGCTCATCGTGGAGCTGGGGCCAGTGCCGCGCCTCTGCCCCAATGAGGCCTGCGGCCAGCCCATCCCGGCGGAGTCCATGCGTTTCTGCCCCTCCTGCGGCACCGCGCTCGCCACAGACGAGGCCGCGAATTGAACATGAAAGCGCCCGCCCCAAAAGGCGGGCGTTTTCAGCAGAAGCCCCGGGAAAGCCCGGGCTGGCTCCGGGTTTTTGTGGACAGTGCGCCCCTGGGCGTATATCCTTGGTGCTATCTCCAGCGCGTTTTCCAACACGGAGGAAGTCATGGCCAAGACTGCCAAAGCCACGCATTCCAAGTCCAAAACCAGTTCCAACGAAGCGGTTGAAAAAAAGCTCGTCCTCACCGGCGCCGACATCGTTGGGCTCGGCCCGGACGCTGAACTCCTTGTTGGCGGCAAAAACTACAATACGGCCCTCATCAGCCAGATAGACGGCATCCAGGCGCCGCATTTCCGCGCCATCTCGTCCCTGGCCTTCCACCGCCTGCTCGACGAGACCAAGGTGAACGGCCGCATCGTCCGCTCCGTGGTGGACAAGGAATACGGCCGCATCGACTGGATGGACCCGGAGATCAACGGCGACCCCGATTTTCTGCAGAAATTCGTGCGCCAGCTCGGCAAGCAGGCCCATGACGCGGCCAAGGCCTCCGGCGAGGAGGCGCACACCAAGCTGCGCACCTTCATCAACAATATCGTCGAGGGCTTCGCCACCTCGCCCGAAGGCATCGACCAGCTCCGCAAGCGCTCCGTGCTCGTGCAGGCGGCCATCCTTTCCGTGGATCTGCCGCAGGAGGTCGACGAGGCTGTGCGCGGCGCCTACAAGGCCATCTGCGAGGAAAACGGCGACGACATGACGCCGGTAGCCGTGCGCTCCTCCGCCGCCGGCGAGGACTCGCGCAAGAAAGCCTTTGCCGGCCTGCAGGACACCTATCTCAATATGGTGGGCCCGGACCATGTGGTGGAGGCCTACCATTGGGACTGCGCCTCGGCCTATAATCTCCGCTCCATGACCTATCGCCGCGAGGCCATCCTGGACGCTCTCGCCAAGGCCGAGGAAACGGGCGACGATTCCATCGCCGAGACGGCCAAGAAAGAATGGGCCATCGAAAACACGTCCCTCTCCGTCTGCATGATGCAGATGATCAACCCGGTCATTTCCGGCACGGCCTTCTCCGCGGACACGGCCACGGGCTGCCGGGGCACCAACCGCAAGGACCTCGTCAGCATCGACGCGAGCTACGGCCTCGGCGAGGCGGTCGTGGGCGGCAAGGTGACGCCCGACAAGCTCTATGTCTTCCAGCGGGACGACGGCAGCGAGGTGGTCATCCGCCAGATGGGCTGCAAGGACATGAAGATCGTCTATGACGAGAAGGGCGGCACGCGCGAGGTGCCTGTGCCCGAGCTGGAGGCCCTGCGCTGGGCGCTGTCGCTGAGCCAGGCCGAGCGCGTGGCCAAGGGCGTGCGCGCCGTGAGCCGCGCCTATGGCGGCATGATCATGGACACGGAATTCTGCATCGACGCCAACGACAAGCTCTGGTTCGTGCAGGCGCGGCCCGAGACCCGCTGGAACGAGGAGCTTGAACTCCATCCCACCACCATCTTCATGCGCCGCATGGAGGTCGACCCCAAGGCCGCGGCGCAGGCCGAGATCTTGGTGGAGGGCAACGGTGCCTCCCGCGGCGCTGGCCAGGGCACGGTGCGCTTTTTGCGCTCCGCCCTTGAGCTCAACAAGGTCAACAAGGGCGACGTGCTCGCCGCCGAGCGCACCGACCCGGACATGGTGCCCGGCATGCGCGTGGCCTCGGCCATCATGGCCGACGTGGGCGGCGACACGAGCCACGCGGCCATTACCTCCCGCGAGCTCGGCATCGCGGCGGTCATCGGCATCCAGCGGGTGGAAGTGCTGCGTGCGCTGGACGGCTCTGAAGTGACCGTGGACGGCACGCGCGGCCGCGTCTACCGCGGGCTTCTGCCCCTGCACCAGGTGGGCGGCGAGATGGACATCGCGCTTTTGCCCGTCACCAAGACCAAGGTGGGCCTCGTGCTCGCCGACGTGGGGCAGGCGCTCTTCCTCTCGCGGCTGCGCGACTATCCGCAGTTCGAGGTCGGCCTTTTGCGCGCCGAATTCATGCTGGGCAATATCGGCATCCACCCGCAGGCGCTGGAGGCCTTTGACAACGGCGAACTCGACGTGGTGGTCTCCGCCAAGCTCAAGGAGCTGGAAAACCGCCTCTCCAAGATCCTGCGCGAGCAGATGGCCGCCGGGCTCATCGTCTTCAATTTCAACCTGCGTGAATATGTGGGCGAAATCACGGGCCTTTCGGCGCAGCTCAACGCCCTTGCCGAGACGGACAAGAACCTCACCCCGGACGAGATCCTGCTTCAGCACCGCAAGATGCGCGAGCTCGACCACAAGCTCGACCAGCATATGGAAATGGCTTCGCGCCGCATCGAGGTGCTGAAGACCTCGGCCAACCTGGCGGACCATGTGCGCATCATCATGGGCTATGACGACGAGCTGGCCCTGCTTTCGCCCTCCGACCCGGAGGCGCCCAAGCGCGCCGCCGAGATCGAGGCCAGCGTGGAGGCGCATATCGAGCGCGTCAAGGAGCTCCCGAGCGTCGTCCGCGTGCTCGAGAATATCCGCCACCTGCGCGAGGAGGTGAGCCTGCGCTCCGGGCTCAAGAAGGAGATGGACGACATCCGCAACCTGCCCGAAAAGATCCGCGCCATCATCAAGTCGCGCGGCTTCCGCACCGGCAAGGAGCACTATGTCCAGACGCTCGCGCAGAATTTGGCGCTGTTCGCCATGGCCTTCTACGGCAAGCCCATCACCTACCGCACCACGGACTTCAAGAGCAACGAATACCGCAACCTTTTGGGCGGCAATCTCTTCGAGCACCAGGAAGCCAACCCCATGCTCGGCTACCGGGGTGTTTCGCGCAATATCCACGACTGGGAGATCGAGGCCTTCAAGCTGGCGCGCGGGGTCTATGGCGGCAGCAATTTGCGCATCATGCTGCCCTTCGTGCGCACGCTGGAGGAAGGCCGCTCCATGCGCTGCTATCTCGAGCAGGTGCACAAGCTCAAGAGCGGGCAGGACGGCCTCAAGATCATCCTCATGTCCGAGCTGCCCTCCAACGCCATCCTCGCCAAGCAGTTCATCAGCGAGTTTGACGGCTTCTCCATCGGCTCCAACGACATGACCCAGATGGTGCTTGCGACCGACCGCGACAACTCGCGCCTTTCGCACATCTATGACGAGGAAGACCCGGCCGTTGTCTGGGCCATTC
>CAMWVJ010000074.1 GCA_947177645.1 uncultured Desulfovibrio sp. | reverse complement strand
GGCCGAGACCGTCTCGCGGGCGATGATCTTCTGGCCGATGGCGGCCTGGATGGCCACCTGGAAGAGCTGGCGCGGGATGGTGCGCTTGAGCTTGAGCGCAAGGCCCCGGCCGTAGGGATAGGCGCGCTCGCGGTGCACGATGACGGCCAGCGCGTCCACGGGCTCGCCGTTGAGCAGGATGTCGAGGCGCACGAGGTCCGACGGGCGGTAGTCCACGGGCTCGTAATCCATGGAGGCGTAGCCCCGCGTCACGGACTTGAGCCGGTCGAAAAAGTCGTAGACGATTTCGGCGAAAGGCAGCTCGTAGGTCACCACCACGCGGTTGGCGGCGAGGTAGTGGAGGTTTTTCTGCTCGCCGCGCTTTTCCTCGCAGAGCTTCATCACATTGCCCACATATTCGTTGGGCACATGGATGTCCATGCGCACATACGGCTCGTAGAGCGCGCGTATCTTCGACGGGTCGGGCAGGCGGCTCGGGTTGTCGATCTCGAGGGTCTGCCCATCCGTGGTCTCCACCTTGTAGATGACCGAGGGCGCCGTGGCGATGAGCCCCACCTCGAACTCGCGCTCAAGCCGCTCCTGGATGATCTCCATGTGGAGGAGGCCCAGAAAGCCGCAGCGGAAGCCGAAGCCCAGCGCCTGCGAGGTCTCGGGCTCGAAGCTGAAGGCCGCGTCGTTGAGCTGGAGCTTTTCCAGCGCGGCCTTGAGGTTTTCGTACTCGTCCGACTCCGTGGGGTAGAGCCCGCAGAAGACCACGGGCTTGACCTCCTTGAAGCCGGGCACGGGCTCGGCAGCCGGCCGCGCCGCGAGGGTGATGGTGTCACCCACGCGCGCGTCCCCGAGCTCCTTGATGGAGCCGGAGAGAAAGCCCACCTCGCCGGCCGCCAGCTCCTCCACGTCCACGGCCTCGGGCGAGAACACGCCGAGGCGCAGGGCCTCGTATTCCTTGCCCGTGCTCATGAGCCGGATGCGGTCGCCCTTGCGGATGCGGCCGTCCATGACGCGGAAAAGCGTCACTACGCCCTGGTAGCTGTCATACCACGAATCGAAGATGAGCGCCTTGAGCGGCGCCTCGCGGTCGCCATCCGGGGGCGGCAGGCGCTCAATGATGGCCTCGAGCACCTTGTCCACGCCAAGGCCCGTCTTGGCCGAGACCTCCAGCGCGCCCGCGCAGTCAAGGCCGATGCCCTCCTCGATCTCGCCGCGCACCCGGGCCGGGTCGGCGCTCGGGAGGTCGATCTTGTTGAGCACGGGCACGATCTCGTGGTCATGGTCGAGGGCGAGGTAGACATTGCCGAGGGTCTGCGCCTCCACGCCCTGGGTGGCGTCCACCACGAGCAGCGCCCCCTCGCAGGCCGCCAGCGAGCGCGAGACCTCGTAGTGAAAGTCCACATGGCCCGGGGTGTCGATGAGGTTGAGCTCGTATTCCTGGCCGTCCGCCGCGGTGTAGGGGATGCGCACGGTCTGGGCCTTGATGGTGATGCCGCGCTCGCGCTCGAGGTCCATGCGGTCGAGATACTGCTCCCGCGCCTCGCGCGCGCTCACCACGCGGGTGAGCTCGAGGATGCGGTCGGCCAGGGTGGACTTGCCGTGGTCGATGTGGGCGATGATGCAGAAATTGCGGATGCGGCTCTGGGGGATCATGGAACCTTCCTGCGCTTGGGCGATTGGCGCAATATCCTATCCCAAGGCCGGCCCAAAGTCCACGCCGGCCGGCGCTGGCGGCCAAGATGGGTGCGCCTCCCGGCCCTTGACGCCGCCCCCGCCGGGCTTAATTCTCTTCAAGGGCATTCGCCCTTCCGCCGCCGGGCCCCGGAGGCCGGCCGGCATCACACCCAGGAGGTTCCCCATGGCCGAAAACGGCAAGAAAAAACGCCAGTTCCGCGCCGAAGTGCGCAAGGTCCTCAATATCCTCACCCATTCGCTCTATACCAACCGCGAGATCTTCCTGCGCGAGCTCATCTCCAACGCCTCGGACGCGCTGGACAAGCTGCGCTTCCGCGTCAACCGCGGCGAGACGCCGCGCCACCCCGACCTGCCACTGGAGATCCGCATCACCCTTGACAAGGACGCCAAGACCCTGACCATCGCGGACACGGGCCTCGGCATGACCGCCGAGGAGCTGGCCGAAAACCTCGGCACCATCGCCAAGTCCGGCTCCGAGGCCTTCCTCGCCGACCTCGCCGCCGAGAACGCCAAGAACCCCGAGGGCGAGGAGGCCGCGGCCACGGCGGACGCGGCCAGCATCATCGGCCGTTTCGGCGTGGGCTTCTATTCCGTGTTCATGGTGGCCGACAAGGTGGAGGTCACGTCGCGCCCGGCTTTTGCCAATGAGGATGTCCCGGCCCATGTGTGGACGAGCGACGGCCTCGGCACCTACACCGTGGAGGAAAGCACGGCGCCCGAGCCCGTGCGCGGCACCGTCATCACCGCCCACCTCAAGGACGACTGCCTCGAATACGCCGAGAAATTCCGCGTGGAGTCGGCCATCCGCAAGCATTCCGCCTTCGTGCCCTTCCCCATCTTCGTGGACGGCGAGCGCGTGAACACCCAGCCCGCGCTCTGGCGCGAGCCGAAAAGCAGCGTGAAGAAGGAGGACTACGCCGCCTTCTACAAGGCCATCACCTATGACGGCAAGGACCCGCTGGACGTGGAGCACATCGCCGTGGACGTGCCCGTGCAGTTTACGGCCCTGCTCTTCATCCCCGATTCGAGCATGGACTTCTTCGGCGCCGACCGCGACTACTGGGGCCTTGACCTCTACGCGCGCCGGGTGCTCATCCAGCACCGCAACAAGGAGCTCATCCCCGAATACCTGGCCTTCCTCAAGGGCGTGGTGGACACCGAAGACCTGCCGCTCAACATCTCGCGCGAGACCCTGCAGGAAAACATCATCCTGCGCAAGATCAACCAGGTCATCGTCAAGCAGACCCTCTCCCACCTCGAGGTCATGGCCCGCGACGACGTGGAGAAGTATAACCGCTTCTGGCGCCTGCACGGCAAGGTCTTCAAGCTCGGCTATCACGATTTCGTCAACCGCGAGCGCGTGGCCGCGCTTCTGCGCTTCAATTCCTCGGCGCTGCCCGACGCCGAGGCCCTGACGAGCCTCGACGACTACATGGCCCGCGCGCCCGAGGGGCAGAAGACCATCTGGTATGTGACGGCGCCCAATCGCGAGGCCGCGCGCCTCAACCCGCACATGGAGATTTTTAAGAAGAAGGGCATCGAGGCGCTCTTCCTCTTTGAGCCGGTGGACGAGTTCGTCATGGACGGCCTCGGCTCCTACAAGGACTGGGAGTTCAAGGCCGTGGAGACCGCCGGCGACGACGCGCTGGCCGCCTTTGAGGACAAGGAGAAGCCCGAGGAAGTGGCCCCGCTCTCCGAGGACGATTCCACCTCCTTCGACGGCCTCATGGCCCGCATGAAGGAGGTTTTGGGCGACAAGGTGACGGAAGTGCGCGTCTCGCGGCGCCTCGCCGACAGCCCGGCCGTGCTCGTCTCGCCCGACGGCGGCATGACCGCCTCCATGGAAAAGCTGCTCAAGGTGATGAACAAGGACGACTCCCTGCCCGTCAAGGTGCTGGAGGTCAACCGCGACCATCCGCTGTTGCGCAGCATGCTCACCATCTTCAAGGCCGACCGTGAGGACCGTGTGCTCTCTGACATGACCCAGAACCTTTTTGACAGTTGCCTCCTGCTGGACGGCTACCTCAAGGACCCGCAGGCGCTGGCCACGCGCGAGAACCGTCTGCTCACCGAGGCCGCGGCCTGGTATGTGGAAGTGAAGAAGATCTAGTCGCCGCGCCCCTGCGGGCGCCTGCGCAAAAAAACCAGCCCCTTTCCCGGCCGAGACTGGCGGGGAAAGGGGCTGTTTTTTACGGAAGTCTGGCAGCGGCAGGGCGTCCCGCGGCGTTCTGCACAGGCGCCGGCAAAGGCCGTGTGCAGTTCGATTATTCGTTCCAGCCGAAAAAGTCCTTCACCGTCTGCCAGGCCACTTCCTGCAAATAGCGGGCGTCGGCCTCGGAGATCCGCGCGTCGCCCACGCCGGTGCACTTGGAACCCACGGGCGACTTGCCCGAAAGCGTGGCGAAAATGACGCAGCCCTCGAGATAGGTGCCCGCCGGGGTGGGGTGGCGGTTGTCGGCCACGATGAGCCTCAAGTCGGGCCGGCCCTTTTGGGCGTTGGCGAAGGCGAGGCCCACGGGCACCACCATGGCCCTGTTCTCGTTGGCGACCTCAATGGTGGCGTTGGCGAGCTGCGCGGTCATCTCCGGCTTGTCGGCATAGGCCCAGGTCATCATGATCAGCGGCTCGGAGCCCACCTCGCGGATGTCCTTGCAGTGGATGGCCGCATATTTGCGGAACAGCTTTGAAAGCTCGGGGTGGATAGGCCCCTGGCTGTTGTCCTGCAGGATGACGGCATCGAAGATCTTGCCGTCCGGGTATTCGTGAAAGATGAGCCGGTTGCTGCCGTCGCTGGTGGTGGAATAGCTCCTCAGGCCATTGGGCCTGAGATAGCTTTTCACGAGGTGCCAGTCGAGGCCCGCGCCCCCGATGGTGGCCATGGTGAAGCTCATGGGCTCGTGCTGGTCCCCGCTGATCTGGCGAGCGTAGGCGCCGACGCCGTTATTGTAATACATGAAGGAATTGCCCACGAGCAGCACCGACTTGGGCGCCTTGGCAAGACGGGTCACGAGGGGCTTCAGGATGGCGTCCTCCGCAAGGGCGTTGCCGGGGGAAAGGGCAACGCAGAGAGCGGCACACAAGGCACAGAGCACTTTTTTCATGGGGGCCTCGCTCAGGAGCAGGGTGGGGGCGCCCCCGGACAGGCCCCGGCCAGGGCCACACCGGGAGCGCGGGAAAAAGCCGTATCACTCCATCCTCAGGGAATAATGGACATGCGCGAGCCTGGGGGCGCCGCCATGCACCAGCCAGACCTGGCTTTCGCGGCCCCTGGTGGCGACCTTGGCGCCGTCCTCCCGGGAGAGGGCCGCAAAGTCCCATGCAAACTCGAGCAGGCAAAAACCGTCAAACTGCCGGAGGACAGGCTCGCCCACGATGGAGAGGCGCCGGTCGCGGAACCTGCCCGCCATCACCGTTTCATAGAAATTTTTGCGGATGTTCCTCCAGCCGCGCTCCCAGCCCAGGGGCCAGATCAGGGAGGCGGCGTCCGTGGTTTCCCACACTTTTTCGGCCAGGGCCAGGTCTTCCGCCTCTTCTATGGATCTCACATACAGCTTGAGCGCCGATGACACGTCTTCTGCAACCGGCATTCGCTCCCTCCCGTTGCCCCAAGGCGCCCCTTCCCCAACTTCTCCGTCCTCCGGGGCCGCGAAATGCCCGGCCCCGGCCGCCACGCGCGCCTACATCTTGGGCGCCGCCGTTTCCGCAGCCAGCTTCTTGCCCTGCGGCGTCATGTGGCAGGGCTGGCAGCCCTTGAAATTGGGATACTTGCCGGCGAGCTTCTTGTGGCAGCCGTAACAGGAGCGGTCGGTATCCGGCGCGTGGTAAGCCATGTAGACGCTCATGGGGTCGCGCTCGGAAGGCCCGACGAGGGAATGGCACTCCTCGTTGGTGCAGGCGGCGTAGCGGTTGCCGGGCAGCCCTTCGTGGTGGCAGGTACGGCAGGCGATCTTCTTGTGCGAGCTGTGGTTGAAGGTCACATACATCCGCGGCGACTTGCCCGCATCAAGCTCCATGGGCTCGCCCAGGTCCAGGAGGTTCTTGGCGTGCGCGGCCGGAGCCATGGCTCCGAGCACAAGGATCACGAGAACAGGGGCGCAGAGCCCGATGCAGAGAGATTTCATCTTCGCTCCTCGGCTAGAGGGTTTCAGCGCGGGGCGCCGGGGCGCTCCGCAGCCACGCACGGGCCTCGCCGGCCACGCAGGAACTTTTGTCAGGCCGTCCGGCGCCCATTATGGCCGGAAACGCGGAAAATTTCCAACGAAAATGCCCTAATGCCCCGTGATGCCGTATTTCTTGAGCTTGTACTGGAGCAGGCTCTTGGAAATGCCCAAATATTCCGCAGCCTTGACCTGCACAAGGTCCGCGCGCACGAGGGCCCGCCGGATGAGCGCGGCCTCGATCTTCTCCAGCGTGTCCGCGAGGTCGAGCTGCTCGGGCAAGAGGGCCACCGCGCTCTTGAACTGGGCCTCCTCGTCGCGGATCTCGGCGGGCAGGTCG
>CAMWVJ010000073.1 GCA_947177645.1 uncultured Desulfovibrio sp. | reverse complement strand
CACGGGGGAGTCCGCGCTGCGCGCGGAGATGCAGCCCACGCAGCGGGCATTGCAGGCGCGCGCGCTCGGGAGCGGCGCCTCATAGCGTCCGAGGGCGAAATTGCGCGCCGCCGGGCAGGCGTAGCGGCGCACGCAATTGTCGATGATGTGCCGGATGAGCCGGTTCTTGGGATAGTCGCGCAAGAGCGCCTCGGCCCCGCGCTCGATGCGGCCCGGCCTGATGTGGTGGAACTGCTGGCGCGGGTCATCGTCCACCTTGCGGGCGCAGACCCAAAAGCGGCCCCGGGCGAAGCCCACCGCGCCATACGCGAAGAGCGGCAGCAGGGGCGCGCCCTCTTCCGTCACATAGGCCGGGTGGGCGGAAAGGGTGTGCGCGGGCGCGGCGAAGGCCGCCACCGCGAGGCCGTCCACGGCCTCCATGGCGCCGCTTTCAGGGTCAAGGCCCACGGCGCGGCGCCCGGGGAGCAGGAAGAGCTCGCTCTCCTCCGGGAGCGGCATGAGCTCGTCCGGGCGCGGCAGGCCCCACTGGTCCCCGCGGCGGCAGACCATGAACAGCCCGGGCTCGTCCACCACATTGCCCTTGGCGTCGGCCATGACCAGACGCGGGGAAAGCCCCATACTTCCTCCTTGCCCCGCACGGGCCAAGCGTATATAAGCGGAGCCACGTGCCGGCGCACGGCCCTTGCAAGCGAGGTTGCGTATGTTCTCCGCCCTGCTGTTCATCTTTTTCTGCTTTTTCGGCATCCTGGCGGCGCTCTTCTATCTGCACAAAAGGCAGGAGCAGGCGTGGCAGCTTCTGCGCGACGAGCACGCCCAGTTGCGCGTCCTTACGCGCGCGCTGGAATCGCGGCTGGAATATCTCGCCACCGTGTGCCTTGACCCGGAGCAGGCGCACAAGTCCCAGGACCGCGCCGCAGAGGGGCACGAAGCGGGCCAGGCCGCGCCCTATCCGCCCCTTGACGAGACGCCGGCCGGCCCCTCGGGCACCGACCCGCTCCTGCGCCTGAGCTTCGAGGAGCCGGAAACGCCCCACGCCCCGGCGCCCGGCGAAAACGGGCACGACCCCGCGCTCGAGCTCCGCTTCGCGCCCGGCGAGGAAGAGTCCCGCCGCTGATCCCGCTTCAGGCGCCGGCCGAAGCCCCGTCCGGGCCTTTGGCACCCGCGCCGAAACGCCCCCGCGCCGCATCGAGATAGGCCTGCTTGAGTTCCGGCTGCGGCACTTCGTTGGCCCAGAGCAAATAGGGCACGCTCAGGCAGTCGCGGCGCACCGCCGCCGCCCGCTCCCGGCGCGCGGCCACCAAATCTTCCGCGCCCTGCATCCAGAGGTCACAGAGCCTGTCGGTAAATTCCTGCGCCCTGTGGCGCGCGCGGTGCTTCGCGTTCACCTCGGCGAGCGCGGTCTCGCCGATATAGCGCGCAAGCTCGGGCCGCTCCAGCAAAAAGCGGATGCGGTAGAGCGCGTCGCCCGCATCGTCCGGCGCATAGCCCACCAGATGCTCGCCGTCCACAAAGAGCTTTTCCATGCCGTGGCCGATGCGCGGCGTCACGAGGCAGCCGCCGCAGCCCATGGCCTCAAAAACGCGAAAGTTCAGGTCGCCGTGCTCGCACTGGTTGAGGAGCACACGCCCGCGCGGGAAGAGCGCGCGGTAATCGCCGCGGGTGACGTGCAGCCCGGGCAGCCCCTTGCCCACCTGCTCCAGAAAGGCGGCGCGCCGCGGCATGGTCTCCGGGTTTACATTGCCCACGAAGAGGCAGTCCCACTCCTTCGCAAGCTCGGGGCGGGGGCGGTCTTCCTCCCAGGCGAAGGGCGGCGACCACCACACGCGCTCCGCCGGAAGATACGGCCCGGCGAAGCGCTCCAGATGGCCGCCGAGCGAGACCAGGCAGGCGTCGAAGGCCTGGGCGTAATGCGGCTCCCACGAGTGGATGTGCGAATCCACCGCATAAAAGACCGTGAGGCAGGGGAAATCCTCCACGCCGAGCACGAAGGGCGCCCGGCTCTTGTCCGCCACCACCACCACATCGGGCGTGAAGCCCGCGAGCCGCACGAGGTCGTCCCAGCCGTAGACCCGAGGCACCTCAAAATTGTGGAAGGCCACGTCCTGCCAGCCGCAGTCCCTGAGGGAGGAGCAGAAGAAGGGGCTGCCGATCCAGAGAAGTCGTTGCATGTGTCTCCCGCCGCGGTTGCCATCGTGGACAAGATTGCATACTATTTTCAGGATACTGTTCACGGCCGGCGGCGTCAAGGCGCCACGCCTTCCGCGCGCGCCTCGGGGCAGGCCGGCCGCAGCCCGCAGGAACGCCATGCGTCGCCCCTTGCGTCTCCTCTTCCGCGTCGTCCTTGTGGCGCTCCTCGGGCTCTCGCTGCTCATGGGCGCGGCCTGGTGGTTCCTCCAGCGCGACCCCGGGGGCCTGATCAACCGTTATCTCGGCGAGGCCGCGCGCAGCCACGGGCTTGACTTCAGCATGGGCGCCGTGGACGTGAGCCTGTGGCCGTCGCCGGCCGTGGCCGTGAGCAATGTGCGCGTGGAGCGGCCTGACATCACGCTCTCCGCGGCCTACCTCACCGTGCGCCCCGACCTGTTCGCCCTGTTGCGCGGCACTTTTTCGCCGTGGAGCGTCGCCCTCGTGCGCCCCAGGCTGGAGGCGCGCCTGGACAGCCCCTTAGGCGAGCCCGGGGATCTTGCCGGACGGCTGCGGGCACTCCTCGGCGGCGGGGATGGCAAGGCGCCCGCGGCCCCGCTGGCCTTTCTGGACGGGAGCTGCCGCCTCGAGATCACCCAGGGCGACGCGCGCCTCACGGGCTCGGACGGCGCGGGCCTTTCCCTGCGCGGCCTCCAGTGCCGGCTCAAGCTGGCGCCCCCGGGCGAGGCCGAGGGCGCGCTCCAGTTCGCAAGCCTGCGCTACTTCGCGCAGGACGAGACGGTGGCGAGCCTCGAGCGCTTCCGCCTGGAGGGCGAGAGCGACCTTGTGGCGCCGCTCAGCGCCACGCCGGGGCTGAAGCTCGGCGCCACCCTCCACGCCGCGGCGTGGCCCGGGCCAGTGCGCGCCACGCTGGCCTTCAAGGGGCAGCCCGGCGGCTGGAACGGGAGCTTCGCGCTCGATTCCGACCTCTTGCTGGGCAGCGCCGCGAACGAGATCATCCCGCTCACCATCCACGGCACGGCCGCCATGGCCACGGGCGCGCGCGACATGGACCTGCGCGGCGTCAACTTCGCCCTCGGGGCGGACAGCGGCCGACTCGACGGCACCTTGCGCCTGCCCGGCAGCGCCGGGGGGGCGGCCCTCAAGGGCAGCCTGCTCTTGCACCGCGCGAGCCTCACCCAGTGGCTCGGCTTTGCCCGCAACCTTGCGCCCGGGCTGCAACTGGCCCTCGACAACGTGACCGAGGCGAGCGTGGATTTCGAGCTTGACGGCGAAGGCCTCAAGGCGCCGCGCATCTCGGCCGTGTGCGCGGGCGCGCGCTTCACGGGCAGCGGCGGCGTGCCCTCGTGGCAGGCGCCGGAGGTGGTGCTCGACCTGGCCTCCCAAAACGTCAATCTCGGGCTCGCGCTGCCCGAGGCCGTGGCGAGCCCGCCGGAGAACGTGCACTTTTTCCACCCGCCGCTCACGCCCATGCCCGGCGAACCCCTCAAGCCCGGTGAGACCGGCATCAACTACGACATCCGGCTCGCGGCGGAAACGGTGCGCTACGGCCCCCTGACCATCACGGGCGCGAAGACGCGCATCTACCCGGGCAAGCTGGACACGAACGGCCTTGAAGACGTGCTCATCGAGGCCGAGGCCGCGCTCTATGGCGGCAGCTTCCGCGGGCAGTGCATCCTCGGCGGGAGCCGGGCGACCCCCTATGCCATCACGGCGCAGGTGCGCGGGGTCAACGGCGCGCCGCTCGCCAAAGACATGCCGGTGCTGCCCTTCCGCAGCGGCCGCTTCCGCGCCGACGCCAATGTGCAGAGCCAGGGGCGCGAGCTCGACATGTTCCTCTCCAAATTGCGCGGGAGCCTCAGCGTGCGCGGCGAGCAGGGGGCCCTTGCCGGCGTGGCCGCGGGCGCGCTGGCCTTTTCCCGGTTGGAGGCTGACATCGCCCTGCGCTCCGGCGTGTGGCGCGCAAAGCGCCTTGGCCTCGACGGGGCGTGGAAGCTCAGGCTGGAAAATGCCGGCCTCGACGGCAATGCGGAGCTTGACGGCAGGCTCTGGTTCGGCGCCACTGAAGCGGGCGCGGGCATGGAATTCCAGAAAATCCCGGCGAGCGGGAGCATCAGGCTCGGGCCGGAACTCTGCGGCCTCGATCAGGGCCTGCGCGCCACATGGCGGGCCGCGCTCGGCTGCCAGAGCGCGCGCAAGCGGCTCACCGCGGACGGCCTGCATCTGGAGGTGCTGGGTGGCACCGTCACGGGCGAGCTCAACTTCGAGGGCGCGGGGCCGTCCGTACAGGGCCGCATCGACGCCAAATGCCCCGACCTCGCCCGCACCCTGCGCCTCATGGGCATGGCGTCGCCCAGGCTGCCGCAGGCCCTGCGCAGCCTCTCCTTCACCGGGGAGCTCACGGCGAAGCCCGAAACGCTGGGCCTTGCCAAGCTCAACGCCAGGACGCCGCAACTCGCTGCCACGGGCTCGCTCAGCCTTGGGCGGCGCAAAGGGCGGCCGCTCGTGGAGTTCGCCCTCGCCTCGGAAGCCGTTGACCTGGAAAAGCTCGCCGGCCCGGACAGGCCCGCGACCAAGGCCGCAACCAAGGCGCCGACCCGCGGTGCCCCGTGGGAATTCCCCATCCTGCGCGACTTTGACGCCAAGGGGGAGCTCAAGGTGCGCGACCTCTCCGGCTGGCGCTTGCACCTGAAGGATGTGGTGATGCCCGTGGCGCTCGAGGCCGGGCGCCTCACCCTCGGGCCCGGCAAGGGCCGCTTTTACGGCGCCACGCTCCACAGCAGAAGCACCGTGGATTTCCGCAAGGCCATGGCCTTGGACACGAGCCTCGCGGTAACAGCCTTTGACCTTGGCGCCGCCGCCCGCGACCGCAAGGTGGAGGCCGTGCTCACCGGGCAGGCCAGCCTCGAGGCGGCCCTGCGCGCCAAAGATCTTGGGCCCGGGCGCCTGCCCGCGGCGCTCAACGGCGACTGGAGCTTCAGCGTCCGCAACGGCTCCTATCAGTCGCGCGGCAAAGGGGGTCAGCTCAAGGGCGAGCCCACGCGCTTCACCGTGGCCTCGGCCTCGGGCACGGTGCGCGACGGCGTGGCCCAAAGCAAGGACCTGCGCATCCAGGGGCCGACGCTCACCACCACGGGGAGCGGCAGCCTCAATCTCGTGAGCAGGACCCTCGACTGCAACTTCACCGTCAACATGAAGGGCCTGCCGGAGATCCCGCTGCGCGTTTACGGCAGCATGGACAAGCCCAAGACCTCGATAGGCGCGGGCAAGCTCATCCTCAACACCATCACGGGCATCACCACGGGCTTCGTGGACATCCTCGGCGGCATCGTGGAAGGCACCTGGAAGCTCTTTCGCTGAGCCCCTAGGGCTTGATGTAGGCAAAGCCCTCGCGCTGGAGGCGCACCACCTCCACAAGGCCCGCGGGCACCACCTGGCAGCCGGGCCAGAGGCGATCGTGCGCGATGCCGTTCTCGGCGAGGGCGTTGGCGCAGATCTTGAAGCGCACGCCCCGCTGCATGAGTTCGGCGGTCTTGGCGCGCAGCGCGTCAAATTCGCCGCCCTCGGCCGCGAACAGCGGCGCGCCGCCGCCATTGGCGACCACATCCAACTGGAAGCTCTCGCCGGGAAGGCCGTTGAGATAGTTTTCGGCATTGCGGAGCACCAGGGCGAGGATGGCCGGGTCGCGGGCGTCGAGGTGCAGGCAGACATCGTAGTTCATGGCTTCTTCTCCAGGCGTGCCCGCAAGCGGGCAGTTGCGACACGAAAGACACGGCAGGTTAACAGAGGCCCGCGCCCCTGCCAAGCCCGCGCCCCGCCAGCAGTGCGCAAGGCCCCGGCATTGGTCACAAATGCTTGCGCGCCGCGCCCTCTCGGGCTAGACTGCGGCCACCATGCGGCGCGCATCCGGGCTCTTCCCCCCTTTCGGAGCGGCGTTCCGGCAGGCGCCGGGGCGGCTCGCTCTCCTGTTGCTGCTGCTGGCCCTTTTGGGACAGCGCGGCGGTGGCGGCCGGCTCGCCAAAAATCCCGACCCGGGCGCGCAGGGCGCGGACACGGCAC
>CAMWVJ010000072.1 GCA_947177645.1 uncultured Desulfovibrio sp. | reverse complement strand
AACCATTGCTTTTCCGAAAAAAACCATTGCTTTTCCGAAAAAAACCATTGCTTTTTTTCTAAAAAAGCATACCTCCAGCAAAAAAAAGGTATACCGCTACGAAAACAGGCCTATTCTGCTGCAAAAATAGATCTATGCCTTTCCGGAACGGCGCCGCCGCGAGGGGCGCGGGGTGTGCACGGCGGGGGCGGACGGAGGCGGTGCTCCCCTCTCCCGCCGGCTGCGGGCGGAGGGGGAAAATCTTGCAGTTCGCGGGGTAAAAGCCATGGTTTTAGCAAAAAAACGCGTACTTTTGCACCCGAATGATGAACCGGTAAAAAAACGATGACGTGATGACGAAACTGAAATGCCCCGACTGCGGCCGACGCGTGAAGGCCGACATGGACGCGTGTCCCGCATGCGGACGGAAGATTGCGGGCGCCACGACGCTCTGCCCCTCGTGCGGGCAACTGGTGTCCGACCGGCGGCGGGTGTGCCCCGCGTGCCACGTCCGGATGGAGCCGGGCGGCGCGGCCGGCGGACGGACGGCGCGCGCGGAGGGCTCGCGGGCCACGGGCGGAGGGGGCTGCTGGCGTGGCTTCCTGCTCGTGACGGGCGCCGCCCTGCTGCTGGCGCTGGCCGGCGGCGGATGGCTCTGGTGGCGGCGGCAGCAGGCGGAGGAGCGTGAGCGCAGGGCGTATGCCCTGCTCGACGGATGCCTGCGGACGGAGGTATACAGGGAGTTCGTGCGCGACTATCCCGACAGTCCGCTGCTGGAGGACGTCGTGCGGCGCATGAGGGAGGTGGAGGCCGTGGCCGAGGCGTGGGACGTGGTCTGCCGCAAGGACACGCGGCAGGCGTATGCCGACTTTGCCGAGGCGCACGTGGATTCGCCTTACTACCGGATGTGTCTGGCGCGGGTGGACTCCATCGACTGGGCGGAGGCCGACCGCGAGGCCACGCCCGCGGCCTATGCGCGCTACATGGCGCGCCATCCGCACGGCATCTATGCCGAGGACGCGGCCGTGCGGCGCAAGACGCAGGAGGAACTGCGCGTGACGCCCGAGGAACTGGCCATGCTGAAGGGGCTGTTCAACACGTACTTCGCCGCCCTGACGCGGCGCGACGAGGGGGCGCTGCGGGGCGTGCTGGCTTTCCTGACGCTGCGCTACTGGGGGCACGACAACGCGTCGCAGGACTATGCCGTGGAGCGGATGAAACGGATGTACGACGGTAGCGACGTGCGCCGCATCTCGTTCGTCATGCGCGACGAGTGGCGCGTGGAGAAGGAAATCGTGCGTCCCTACCGCTATGCCTACAGCGTGGACTTCCGCACGGACGCGCTCTACGACCGGGCGCGGGCGGAGCGGGGCCGGCACGCCGTCTTCCGCGTGGAGGCGCACGTGTCGGTGGACCGGAAAATCGACCGTCTCGAACTGCACCGGGAGGAGGAGGGTAAATAAATCGGGGGACGGATATACAAAAGCGACGCCGACCGACGTTAGTATAACGATGGACATCGTATTCGCACGACAGATGGCAGGAATCTCGAATCATAGATGCATGCGCGCGGCTGCGGCCTGGTGGCTGTGGCTGGCGGCGGTGGTGTGGGCCGCGGCGCAGGACGGGCGGGTGAGGCTCGCGGGGCGCGTCGTCGACGAGCAGCAGAACCCCGTGGTGATGGCCGCCGTGCGTGTCGCGGGGCAGCCTGCCGGCACGACGACGAACCTGGACGGGCGCTACGAACTGGAGTTTGCCGCGGCCGACACGGTGACGGTCGTCTACTCGCTCATCGGATACCAGAAGCGGGAGAAGAAGCTCGTGCGCCCGCAGGGGCGCCTGACGCTGAACATCACGATGAAGCCCCTGGCGCTGGACATCGGCGAGGTGACGGTCAAGGAGATGCGGAGGCAGATGAACAGCACGCAGAACATCGACGCGGGGCATGCGCGGCGGATGCCTTCGACGTCGGGAAACGCCGTTGAGGAACTCGTGGCGACGCAGGCGGGCGTGAGCAGCCACAACGAACTGAGCGCGCAGTACAACGTGCGGGGGGGCAGTTTCGACGAGAACAGCGTCTACATCAACGGCGTCGAGGTGTACCGCCCGCAGCTCGTCAGTTCCGGGCAGCAGGAGGGGCTGAGCGTGATAAACAGCGACATGGTGGCCGACATAGCCTTCTCGGCCGGGGGATTCGACGCCCGCTACGGCGACAGGATGTCCTCGGTGCTCGACATCACCTACCGCAAGCCCGCGCGGAAGGCCGAGGCCAGCGCTTCGGCCAGCCTGCTGGGCGCGTCGCTCTACGCCGGGTTCGCCCTGCCGCGCTTCACGATGAGCCACGGCGTGCGCTACAAGACCAACCAGTACATGCTCGGCTCGCTCGAGACGAAGGGTGAGTACCGCCCGCGCTTCGTGGACTATCAGACGTACATCACGTGGACGCCGGGGCGCAACTGGGAGCTTGACTTTATCGGCAACGTGTCGCAGAACCGCTACGACTTCGCCCCGGCCGACCGCGAGACGAACTTCGGGACGATGTTCGACGTGAAGTCCTTCCGCGTGTACTTCGACGGCGAGGAGCGCGATCTCTTCCGCACGCTCTTCGGCACGCTGCGCCTGACGCGGCGCTTCGGACGCCGCACGTCGCTTTCGCTCCTCGGTTCGGCCTTTGCCACGAAGGAGCGCGAGACGTATGACATACAGGGCGAATACTGGCTCAGCGAGACCAACACCAGCGAGCAGCTGGGCGTGGGCACGTACAAGGAGCACGCCCGCAACTATCTCGACGCCGACATGAAGAGTCTGCGCCTGGTCTTCTCCCACAAGCCCGAGGGGCATCAGGTGATGGGCGGCGTGACGTGGAAAAACGAGAGCGTGCGCGAGCGCTCGCGCGAATGGGAGATGCGCGACTCCGCCGGATACTCCATGCCGCACGACGGAGAGACGCTGCGGCTCATCTTTAACCAGAAGTCGGCCAACCGGCTGACGGGCAACCGGTTCGAGGCGTTCGCGCAGGACACGTGGCGGTTTGCCAACCGGCGCGGCATTTTCTCGCTCAACTACGGCGTGCGGCTGAGCTACTGGAGCTGGAACGGCGAGTGGATCTGCAGTCCGCGCGTGTCGCTGGGCTATATCCCGCAGGCCAACGAGAACTTCACCCTGCGCCTGGCCACGGGGCTCTACAGCCAGTCGCCCTTCTACAAGGAGGTGCGCGACACGGCGACCGTGGCGGGCACCACCGTGGCCACGCTCAACCGCGGTGTCCGCGCCCAGCGATCCTTCCAGACGGTGCTGGCCGGCGACTACAAGTTCCGCATGATGGACCGCAACTTTAAGTTCACGGCCGAGGTTTACTACAAGGCGCTGAGCCGCGTCAATCCCTACACGGTGGACAATCTGAAAATCGTCTACGGCGGGCGCAACGCCGGCACGGGCTACACTGTGGGGCTCGACCTGAAGCTTTTCGGCGAGTTCGTCCCCGGCACCGACTCCTGGGTCAGCCTGAGTCTGATGAAGGCGCAGCAGCGCATCGATGGCCTGAGCCTGCCCCAGCCCACGGACCAGCGCTACAACATCAACTGCTTCTTCAGCGATTTCTTCCCCGGCAGCACGAAATGGCAGATGACGCTCAAGGCGTGCATCGCCGACGGCCTGCCTTTCGGTCCGCCCCACACGGGGCTGGAGCGGCAGGTGTTTCGCGCACCGGCCTACAAGCGCGTGGACATCGGCATGAACTACCGCCTGCTGAACAACGAGGACGGCTCGGCCCGGCGGAAGTGGGCGCGCCCCTTCCGCAACATCTGGCTCGGCGTCGACTGTTTCAATGTCTTCGACCTCAACAACGTAAGTTCTTATTATTGGATTACGGACGTCACGAACCAGCAGTATGCCGTGCCCAATTATCTCACGGGACGGCAGCTCAACGCCCGCATCCTGGTGGAACTGTAGGCCGCGCGGCTATCGTGCCCCGCGCGATGCCCGCCTTGGCGGGAGCGCTTCCCGGCGGGCGGGACTTTCCTCCCTGCTGATTTTTTCCGGATGCAGCGGCCGGCCGTCCACCCACCGGCCGTTGTACGCTATGCGGCCGTTGGTGTAACAGATGGCGATGCCGTGCGGGAGGCCGTCCACGAAGTCGCCTTGCACGTGGGTCCTGGGCTTGAGGGATTTGATGTAGATGCCCTTTCCCGTGCGGCGACCGGCCTTCCACTCTCCCTCGTATTTGTCCCCGTTGGCATAAAGCATCTCGCCGTGTCCCTCGCGCAGGCCGTTGTGCCACGCGCCGGTGTACGTGTCCCCGGTCTCGAACACGGCCGTGCCCTCGCCCTCCGGCCGCCGGCCATTGAGTTGTCCCTGGTATTTCACGATGCAGGGGGCGGGGGCGTCGGGACAGATGCAGAAGGTGCCGGCTGGATTGCTGCCCGCCTGGGCGGAGCGTATCACGACCCCGTGCCGCTCCAGTGCCGCGGCCGTGAGAGGAAGCGTGTGGCGGTATTTCCCAGCCCGCTTCCACTCGTTCCGGATCCGCTGCGCCACTTCCAGCGCCCTCATGATGGTCAGGGGCTTCCCGGCGGGCGGCTCCATGCACCACTGCTGGTGGCGTATGACTTTGTTGTTTCTGTCCACCAGCCGTCCTTCCCCGTGGCATTTCCCGTCCCTGAACCATCCTTCGTAGTAGCCGCCTCCGTGGTAATAGTAACGCCCGTAGCCGGTCTTGCTGTCTGCGCGGAAGAATCCAAGGTACGTGTTCCGGCAGGCAGACAGATATTCCTCGCGGATGGTCCGGTTGTTTTTCTCCTCGTAGTCGCATATTCTTCCCCGGGGCGAGTACATCCGCCCCATGTAATGGTTCTTCACGACGTTGCCGACGAAGGCGGTTCCGTCTGAGACGAATATCATGCCGTCTGTCAGTTCTATACCCCGCGAGCTGATTTCGACGTGGCCGAAAGCATAGTGTTTTCCGGGGAAGATGACCCGCCCGATGCCGTGCAGGACCGGAAACGGAAGCGGAATCCCTCCCCCCTTGCCACGTATTCCTTCGACGCGCATTCCGCTGTTCGTCTGAAAAATCCAGTAGTTTTCCGGACAGTCCGGCGTGGGACGCAGGATGTACCATCCGTTGTGCGTCTCCACCTTACAGCCCTCGGGGGAGAGCTGGCTCGTCAGACCGGCCGCCATGCACCCCGCGCCGACCGCGAGAGGCAGCCACTCCGTCTTCCGGACAATTATCGTCCTGGCGACAAACACGCCCAGGACAATGAAATAGAACAGCGACAAGAGGTAGATGTCAAAGCAGATGTGGCTTGTCGCACGCTGGTGGAGCAGCTTGACCGTCAAGACGGCGAGGAAGGCGACCAGCCCCCACAAGGCTTCCCTGCTGCAAAAAAACTCTTTTCTTTCGTCCGGAGCTTCCCCGCTCCATCTTTCTTCCTTCTGATAGCTCATGTCGCGCGTATATGTTGACAAATGCAAATGTAAGGAAAAGATTTGCATCAGGCAAACGTTTCAAAAAAACTCCCCGGCATTTCCCGGTCTGTAGGAATTTCCGTATCTTTGTGTCACAACACCGACGGAATCGTCGTCTAAAACAACTATCATTATGAAGATATCACACATCGAACATCTGGGCATCGCTGTAGAAAGCATCGAGAAGGCCCTCCCTTATTTCGAGAACGTACTGGGTCTGGAATGCTACGCCGTGGAAGAAGTAGCGGACCAGAAGGTAAAAACCGCCTTCCTGAAAGTGGGCGAAGTGAAACTGGAACTGCTCGAGCCGACGAGCCCCGACAGTGCCGTAGCCAAATTCCTCGAGAAGGGCGGACGCGGCATCCACCACGTGGCTTTTGCCGTGGAAGACGGCGTGGCCAACGCGCTGGCGGAATGCGAGAGCAAGGAAATCCGTCTTATCGACAAAGCTCCCCGGCCGGGTGCCGAGAAGTTGCAGATAGCTTTCCTGCACCCGAAATCCACCTGCGGCATCCTCACCGAATTGTGTGAGCACTGATACCCGACGCGCCGCATGTCCTCCGCAACGAGGCATGCGGCGCGTTGCGGACGAGAACCCCTAAAACTACAGACCTGAATCTTCTTGCCGGAAAAACGCATTCCTCCCTGCCCCTCACGGAGAGCGGGGACGGACGGGGGAAGGTTTAGGTCTGTCGATTGTATCATACTAAAACTCAAGAAAACATTATGAGTGTTCAAACGGAAAAAATCAAGGAACTGGTGG
>CAMWVJ010000071.1 GCA_947177645.1 uncultured Desulfovibrio sp. | reverse complement strand
AATACGCCCCCGCGGCGGAGCCCCCGCCCATCCCGGCCCGGGCGGGTGCCCGCGGCCAGAACCAGAAGCCCGGCGGGCGTGCGCCATGCGCCGCGCCACGGCAGCCGCGCAAGCGGCGCCGGCGCGTCGCGGGGTTGGTGACGCCCAGTGAGGGAATGAAAGGAGAAACCCCATGCCACGCAAAGGCCCCGTCCCCAAGAGGGAGATTTTGCCCGATCCGCTCTACAACAGCCGCCTTGTCACCAAGTTCGTGAACCGGCTCATGTATGACGGTAAGAAGGGCGCGGCGGAAAAGATTTTCTACAGCGCGCTGGACACGCTCGCCGAAAAGACCGGCGAGGACCCCATGCGCGCCTTCGAGAAGGCGCTCGACAACGTGAAGCCCCACATGGAGGTCAAGGCGCGCCGGGTGGGCGGCGCGACCTACCAGGTCCCCATGGAGGTCAGGCCCGAGCGCCAGGTCTCGCTGGCCATCCGCTGGCTCATCAACTATGCCCGCTCGCGCGGGGAAAAGGGCATGACCGCCAAGCTCTCCAACGAGCTGCTGGACGCCTGGAACGGCCGCGGCGGCGCGGTGAAAAAGCGTGAGGACACGCACCGCATGGCCGACGCCAACAAGGCTTTTGCCCACTACCGCTGGTAGGAGCGGAACACCGCCATCCGTGCGCCGGGGCCGCATCCGCAAAGGATACCGCCCCGGCGTTGACTATCAAGGCTCTTTGCCAGCCGTTTTCAACGCCCTTTTTCGCCGCAGGGAGGAACCACCGTGGCACGCACCGTTCCCATAGACCATCAGCGCAATATCGGCATCATGGCCCATATTGACGCCGGCAAGACCACCACCACCGAGCGCATCCTCTATTACACCGGCGTCTCGCACAAAATCGGCGAGACCCATGACGGCGAATCCGTCATGGACTGGATGGAGCAGGAGCAGGAGCGCGGCATCACCATCACCTCCGCCGCCACCACCTGCTTCTGGAAGGACTGCCGCATCAACATCATCGACACCCCGGGCCATGTGGACTTCACCATCGAGGTGGAGCGCTCCCTGCGCGTGCTCGACGGCGCGGTCTGCGTGTTCGACGCCGTTGCCGGCGTGGAGCCGCAGTCCGAGACGGTGTGGCGCCAGGCCGACCGCTACCATGTGCCGCGCATCTGCTTCGTCAACAAGATGGACCGCATCGGCGCCAATTTCTTCCGCTGCGTGCAGATGATCCACGACCGTCTGGGCGCCAAGGCCGTGCCGCTCCAGCTCCCCATCGGGGCCGAGGACAAGTTCGAGGGCGTGGTCGACCTCGTGCGCGGCAAGGCCATCTATTACGACAAGAGCACCAAGGGCGCGGAATTCAAGGTCACGGACGTGCCCGCCGACATGCAGGCGCTCTTCGAGGAAAAGCACCACGAGCTCATTGAGGCCGTGGCCGAGGAGGACGAGGCCCTGCTGGAGAAATATCTCGGCGGCGAGACGCTCAGCGAGGAGGAGATCATCTCCTGCATCCGCAAGGCCACCATCGCGCGCAACATCGTGCCCGTGCTCTGCGGCTCGGCCTTCCGCAACATGGGCGTGCAGCCGCTGCTCGACGCCGTGGTGGACTACCTGCCCTCGCCCGTGGACATCCCGCCCATGACCGGCCATGTGCCCGGCCATGACGACGAGATCATCGAGTGCTACTGCAGCGACAAGGAGCCGCTGGCCGGCCTTGTGTTCAAGCTCTTCTCCGACCCCTTCATCGGCCACCTCTCCTTCTTCCGCATCTATTCCGGCGTCATCGAGACGGGCATGAGCGCGCTCAACGCCAATACCGGCAAGAAGGAGCGCATCGGCCGCATCCTCAAGATGCACGCCAACAAGCGCGAAGACATCAAGTGGGCCGGCGCCGGCGACATCGTGGCCCTGGTGGGCCTCAAGAACGCCTCCACCGGCGACACGCTCTGCGACGAGAAGCGCCCGGTCATCCTCGAGTCGCTCAACATCCCCGAGCCGGTCATCGAGGTGGCCATCGAGCCCAAGACCAAGGCCGACCGCGACGCGCTCTCGGCGGCACTCGCCAAGCTCGCCAAGGAAGACCCCTCCTTCCGCGTCAAGGGCGACGAGGAGACCAACCAGACCCTCATCGCCGGCATGGGCGAACTGCATCTCGAGATCATCGTCGACCGCCTGACGCGCGAGTTCAACGTCAACGCCAATGTGGGCAAGCCGCAGGTGGCCTACCGCGAGACCATCTCCAAGCCCTCCAAGTCGGACATGAAGCACGCCAAGCAGTCCGGCGGCCGCGGCCAGTATGGCCACTGCGTCATCGAGGTGGAGCCGAACCCGGGCAAGGGCTACGAGTTCGTGAACTCCATCACCGGCGGCGTCATTCCCAAGGAATATATCCCGGCCATCGACAAGGGCATCCAGGACGCCATGAAGTCCGGCGTGCTCGCCGGCTTCCCGGCCGTGGACCTCAAGGTCAACCTCGTCTTCGGCTCCTATCACGAGGTCGACTCCTCCGAGCAGGCCTTCTACGTGGCCGGCTCCATGGCCATCAAGGACGCCATGAACAAGGCCGCGCCCGTGCTGCTCGAGCCCATCATGGACGTGGAAGTGGTGACGCCCGAGGAATACCTCGGCGATGTCATGGGCGACCTCAACGGCCGTCGCGGCCGCGTGCAGAGCATGGAGGCCCGCGCCGGCGGCGCGCAAAGCGTGCGCGCGCAGGTGCCGCTCGCGTCCATGTTCGGCTACGCCACGGATCTGCGCTCGCGCACCCAGGGCCGCGCCACCTTCACCATGCAGTTCGACCATTACGAGCGCGTGCCCGCTGCGCTCGCCGAAGAGATCCAGAAGGCCCGCGGCTAGACGCGGCCCCGATGACCATGCATACGAAAAAGCCCCCGGCGACGGGGGCTTTTTTGCGGGCTTTGGCGAGGTATGCGTGGCGGCGACTCCAGGCAGACGCGCTAAACGCCTTCCGAAAATATCCCCTCCTCCCCCTTCTTCTCCAGCTTGGCCCAGGTGTCGCGCAGGGTGGCCGTGCGGTTGAACACCGGGAGAGCTTCCGTGCTGTCCTTATCCTTGCAAAAATAGCCCAGGCGCTCGAATTGCACGGTCTTGCCCGGTTCGAGGCGCGAGAGCGCCGGCTCCAGCCAGCCCGTGGTCACGGTGAGGGAATCGGGGTTCAGGTTGTCGATGAAAGTCCCGCCTTCCGGGGCCTTGTCCGGGTCGGGCACGGCGAAAAGCTGGTCATAGAGGCGCACTTCGGCCTTGTGCGCGTGCGGCGCCGAGACCCAGTGCAGGGTGCCCTTGACCTTGCGGCCGTCCGGGCTCTGGCCGCCGCGGCTCTCCGGGTCATAGGTGCACCGCAGCTCTGTCACGTTGCCGTTTTCGTCCAGCACGGCCTCGCGGCAGGTGATGAGATAGGCGTGGCGCAGGCGTACCTCGGCCCCGGGCGAGAGGCGGTGGAACTTCTTGGGCGGCTCCAGCCGGAAGTCGTCCCGCTCGATGAAAAGCTCGCGCGTGAAGGGCACCTTGCGGCTGCCGTAGCTCGCGTCCTCGGGGTGCCAGGGCATGTCGAGCTCTTCCACCTTGCCCTCGGGCCAGTTCTCGATGATCACGCGCACCGGGTCGAGCACGGCCATGGCGCGCGGGGCCACGGCGTTGAGCCGTTCGCGCACGCAATGCTCGAGCAGCGAATACTCCACCGTGGAGTCGGCCCGGGCCACGCCGATGCGGGAGCAGAAGTCGCGCAGGGCCTCGGGCGGCACGCCGCGGCGCCGAAGCCCGCTCAGGGTGGGCATGCGCGGGTCGTCCCAGCCGGCCACATGGCCCTCGCGCACGAGCTGGATGAGCTTGCGCTTGGAGAGGATGGTATAGGTCACGTTGAGGCGCGCGAACTCGATCTGCTGCGGATGGTAGACGCCCAGCGCGTCCAGCACCCAGTCATACAGCTCGCGGTTGTTGACGAATTCCAGCGTGCAGAGCGAATGGGTGATGCCCTCCAGCGAGTCCGACAGGCAATGGGCGTAATCGTACATGGGATAGATGCACCAGGCGTTGCCCGTGCGGTGGTGCGCCTCGTGGCGGATGCGGTAAAGCGTGGGGTCGCGCATGACGAGATTCGGCGCCGCCATGTCGATCTTGGCCCTGAGCACCCGCGCCCCGTCCGGGAACTCGCCCGCGCGCATGCGCCGGAAAAGGTCGAGGTTTTCTTCCACGCTGCGGTTGCGCCAGGGGCTTTCCCGGCCCGGCTCGGTGAGCGTGCCGCGAAATTGGCGGATCTCGTCGGCCGAGAGGTCGTCCACATAGGCCTTGCCTCGCCGGATGAGCTCTTCCGCGAAGTCGTAGAGCCGCTCGAAATAGTCCGAGGCGTAGAACTGCCGGTCGTCCCAGTGGCCGCCGAGCCATTCCACGTCCTCGCGGATGGCGGCCACATATTCCGTTTCTTCCTTCACCGGGTTGGTGTCGTCAAAACGCAGGTTGCACAGGCCCCCGTATTCCCCGGCCACGCCGAAATTGAGGCAGATGGACTTGGCGTGCCCGAGGTGGAGATAGCCGTTGGGTTCCGGGGGAAAACGCGTGTGCACCACGCCCCCGAAGCGCCCGGAGGCCGCGTCCGCCTCGATGCGGGCGCGGATGAAGTCCGTACCGGGCCGGGAGGTGGCCCCGGCCTGCTGCTCCTGGGTCGTGCTCTGCTGCGATTCCATGGGCGCTCCGAAAAAGGTGAGGGCCGCGAAAGTGTCAGCCCGTAACGGTGAAACGTAGCGCAGGCGCCCGCGGCGGTCAAATCCGCCCTCCCCATCCCGGGCACACGGGGGCGCTCGATGCCGCCGCGCCAAAATCTGCTCCAACAATGTGAAATAACAGGATAAATAAAAAAATGCTTGCTTTTTTACGGCGCAATGCGTACATATGACCATTCCGCCCCTCATTTCGCGTTTTTCGCCGGCAGCCGCAAGGGCTGCGGCTTCCCGCACCAGTGCCAGGAGATGTCATGACCCGCAAAGACCGCACCGAAGGCATCTACAGCCGCCGCGAGGTGCTTGACGAGAGCGAGCGCCGCCAGTACTGCCTCATCCAGCTGAAGGACCTCCTTTCCTACGCCTACCGCTATTCGGAAGATGTCAAAAAGCGCTTTGACCGCGCCCAGTTCAATGTCGAGAAGTTCAAGACCCTTTCGGACATCAAGCATATCCCCATCCTGAAGAAGAAGGAGCTCATCTTCCTCCAGTCCATGGGCCCGCGGCTCGGCGGCCTGCTCACCAAGGACATCGGCGAGCTCAAGCGCGTCTTCCTCTCGCCCGGCCCCATCTTCGACCCCGAAGACCGCGGCGAGGACTACTGGGGCTATACCGAGGCCTTCTATTCCGTGGGATTCCGCCCGGGCGACGCGGTGCAAAACACGTTCAACTACCAGCTCACGCCGGCGGGCCTGATGTTCGAGGAGCCGCTGCGCAATCTCGGCTGCGCGGTCATCCCGGCCGGCCCCACGGACGCGGCCACCCAGCTCGACATCATGCAGAAGCTGCGCGTGTGCGGCTATGTGGGCACGCCGAGCTTCCTCATGCACCTCGCGCAAAAGGCCGAAGAAAAGGGTCTCAATCTGCGCAAGGACCTCTTCCTCGAGGTGGCCTTCGTCACCGGCGAGCGGCTTTCCGAAAAGATGCGCTCGCAGATGGAGAAGAAGTACGACCTCATCATGCGCCAGGGCTACGGCACGGCCGACGTGGGCTGCATCGGTTACGAGTGTTTCCACAAGACGGGGCTGCACATCGCCAACCGCTGCTATGTGGAGATCTGCCACCCGGATACGGGCATCCCGCTCAAGGACGGCGAGGTGGGCGAGATCGTGGTCACGGCCTTCAACAAGACCTACCCGCTCATCCGGCTCGCCACCGGCGACCTCTCCTATATCGACCGCGGCCCGTGCGCCTGCGGCCGCACGAGCCCGCGCCTTGGCAGCATCGTGGGCCGCGTGGACACCACGGCGCGCATCATGGGCATGTTCGTCTACCCGCATCAGGTCGAGCAGGTCATGAGCCGCTTCGAGGAGATCAAGCGCTGGCAAATCGAGGTCACCAACCCGGGCGGCATCGACGAGATGACGCTCTTCATCGAAACGAGCGGCTTCAAGCGCGGCGAGGAGCTGCTGCACCAGTTCCGCGAAAAGATCAAGCTGCGCCCCGAGCTCAAAATCCTCGCGCCGGGCAGCCTGCCGCCGCAGATCAGGCCTATCGAGGACAAGCGCCACTGGGACTAGGGAGGCAATATGAGCAACGACAGCAAGAACGCCGTCATCGACTGGCTCAAGGCGCGGC
>CAMWVJ010000070.1 GCA_947177645.1 uncultured Desulfovibrio sp. | reverse complement strand
TTCCTGGCCTTCGCCCTGCTTCGCCTGGTGCTGGGCGTGGAGCACTTCCTCTGCGGGCATGACGCGCACCTTTGCGCCGGGCCTGGCCTTGACCTGGCCCTCGCTGATGATGCGGTCGCCCGCCTGAAGGCCCGAATCGATGAGGTAGCGGTCGCCCACGGTGACGCCGATGGTCACGGGGCGCGCCTGGACCACGTCGTCCTTGTCCAGCGCCATGACCGTGGCGCCCTTCTGAGTGATCATGACGCACTTCTGCGGCACGAGGATGGCGTTCTTCAGCACGTCGCCCGACATGTAGATGCGCACGTACTGGCCGGGCATGATGGAGCGGTCGGCATTGGTGAACACCGCGCGCGCCTGGATGACGCCGGTCGTCGGCTGCACCTGGCTGTCGATGAAGGTCACTTCGCCCTCGCCGTCATACATGCGGCCGTCGAGCAGGCGCAGTTTCGCCGTATAGTGGCCGTCCGGCGGAAATTCCAGCTTGCCCGCCGCCGCGAGCTGCTGGCGCAGCATGCGCTCGGGCGCGGCGATGGAAAAGTCGATATACATGGGGTCGGTCTGGTTCACATAGGTGAGCAGCGAATTGTTGCTCACGAGGTTGCCGGGGGTGTAGTTCTCCTTGCTGCTGTAGCCGGAGACCGGGGCCGTCACCTGGCAGTAGTCGAGATTGATCTGCGCCTGCCTGAGTTCCGCCTTGGCGGTCTCGTAGGCCGCGCGGGCGGCGTCGCGTTCCTTCTGGGAGACGGCGTTCTTCTGGTAGAGGGGGCGCACGCGCTGCCACTCGCGCTCGGCATTGATGTACTGCGCCTGCGCCTGCTGCATGCGCGCCTCATACTGGTCGCGCTCGAGCTGGAAGAGCAGCTGCCCTTCCTTGACATAATCGCCCTCGTCATAGAGGCGCTTCTCGATGATGGCCTCCACGCGCGAGCGCACCTCGACAGCGCGCGAGCCCGAGGCCTGCGCCTGGTATTCCGCGGGCCACGGGGCGTCGACCACGGTGACTTCATACACGGCCACCGGCATCAGCGGGACCTGCCCGGCCTTTTGGGAATCCTCGCAGGCCGCGAGGGCGAGCGAAAGCAGGAGCACCAGGCCGGGAAGAAGAGTGGCTTTGGCAGGGAGGGTTCGGGTCATGGGTCACTCCGAAAAAAACGCGCTGGCGCGTTGAAAGGCATGGAGGGCGCCCGGGCTGCCACGGGGGCGGCGCCGGCACCTGGCGACGGGGCGAACCCCCGTTACTAACCACATCAGGGGCGAAAAGGCAAGAAAAGGCGCGCCGCAAGGGGCAGAAAGCTGATTCTGGAAATCATGAATGATTCCAGCAGGATAAATTACCGTATTCAGGAGAGATAACTCTGCGGGATTCTTTGAGAAAAAATTTTTAGACCGCCGGTGGGTCGCCGGATGGCCGGAGGCAGTCGCGCGACCGGGCGCAGTGGAGAGCCGGGGGGCCGGAGCTCAGGCCGGCGTGTCAGGCGCAAGGCGCGCCCGCACTTGGCGGGCCTGGCGGCTCGCCATCTGGAGGAAGGCCACCCACCAGATGGTCGTCTTGAGGAGCTGCACGCGCTCGAACTTGTGGCGCTCGTCCTCGGCGCGCAGGGAGGTGATCTCGAGGCTCTTTTCCGTGCCGTTCTCGTCAAAAAAGACCACGCGCAGGCCCGCGCGCTGCATGTTGCGGATGGCGTCGGTGGAAAAGAGCGAGATGGTCCTGTCAGCGATCTCCGTGGCGCGGAGCGAGGTGGTGGGCTGTTCCGAACCCGTGGCGATGGCGACGGGCTGGCTGTTGACGAGCAGTTCCACGCGGGCGAGGTTGGCGAGGTTGATGCGGCTTCGGATGATGACCTTGCTCTGCCGCAGCATGCGGTAATAAAAGACGCCCAGCTCTTCCGAGGCGCCGATGATGACCGTGGTCTGCGTGTCCGGCGTGAAGACGCCGAGGCTCGCGGTCATGCCGGAATCGTCGGCGATCCTGCTCTTCTCCACGGCCACGGCCTGCACGATGCGCGCGGCCTTGCGCTTGGACTCCATGAGCAGGAAAATCAGGAAGATGACGCATATGGCGCCGAGCGCGTACTCCATCCCTACCTCGCCGGGCCGGGGAAGTTGCGGGCATGCGGCCCTTCCGGCCCATTCCTTAACCACTAAACCGGCAGGGCCGCGCCGTCAATCCTCAAGGCGGAAGCGTTGCCGGCTGCCGGCCCGCGCGGCCAGCAGTTCCGCCAGCACGGGCACCGCCGAAGCCACCGGTCCGCCCATGTCGGCGAGGTCGCCGAGGCCCAGGGGGCAGCGCACGGCCGCAAGCTCCGCGTCGGGCACGCCGGCCGCCCTGAGCGCGGCCCACACGCGCTCGCGCTCGGCGCGCGTGGCCCACAGGCCCACAAAGAAGGCGTGGCTCGCCAGCACGTCTTCCAGCGCGGCCACGGCCCCGGCTTCATCGGCCGGGAAGATGCAGATGGAGTGCCTGCGCCCCACGGCGCACCGCTCAACCGCGCTCTCGCCCGGCAAAAGGCGGATATGGCGGCGCAGCCCCGGGATGTCCGGCGGGGGGGCATCTTCCGGGGCGCCGGTCTCCGCTTCCGCCGCCAGCGGCGCATCGGGCGCCGCGTCCGCGTCCCATACGGCCATGTCCACCGCAAAGCCACATTCCGCGGCCAGACGGGCGAGCGCCCTGGCCACGGCGCCGTCGCCCAGACGGAGCAGCACGGGAAGCTCCGTAGCGGGCGCCATGGCCGCGTTTTCTTCGGGCGTGAGCGAGAGCGGGGCGGCGTCGAGCAGGGGCTTGCGGTCAGCGGAGGCCATGCTCGCCCCCTGCGTCCGCAACGCCATCCTCACCGCCCTCGTTGCCCTCCCCATCGGGCCGCACATAGCCGCAACCCTTGACCGGGCAGAGTACCTTCACGCCGTCGCGGCGCTTTTTCTCCACCAGATAGGAGGAGCCGCAGCGCGGGCAGGGGCCGGGCACCGGCCTGTCCCAGAGGGCGAAATCGCACTGGGGATACTGGTCGCAGGAATAAAAGACCTTGCCGCGCCGCGTGCTCTTTTCCACCAGGGTGCCCTTGCCGCACTTGGGGCAGGCCACGCCCGTGGAAAAGGGCGCCGCGTGGTCGCACTCCGGGTAGCCCGTACAGGCGATGAAGCGGCTCCCGGTGCGCGAGGTCTTGATGACGAGGTCGCGGCCGCAGCGCGGGCACTGGCCCACTTTTTCATATTGCGGCTTTTCCGGCGTCACGGCCTCCACCTTGCCGTCCTCGTTGCGCGCAAAATTGCTGGTATAGCGGCATTCCGGGTAGCCCGTGCAGGCGAGGAAGGCTCCGGCCTTGCCGAACTTGATGACCAGCGGCTTGCCGCATTCCGGGCAGGGCACATCGGTGGGGAGCCCGCCCTTGACGCTGCGCATGTTCCTGGCCGCCGCGTCCAGCGTGGGGTTGAAGTCCGCGGCAAAGGCGCGCAGAAGGTCCACCCAGTCCACGCCACCCTCGGCCACCTTGTCGAGGCCTTCCTCCATATGCGCGGTGAAACCCACGTCCATGAGCTTGCCGAAATGCTCCACGAGCTGCTTGCAGACCACGCGCCCGAGGTCGGTGGGCACGAAGCGGCGCGCCTCAAGGCGCACATAGTCCCTGTCCTGCAGGGTGGAGATGATGGCCGCATAGGTGGAGGGCCGGCCGATGCCGCGGTCTTCCAGCTCCTTGACGAGGGTGGCCTCGCTGTAGCGCGCCGGCGGCTGGGTGAATTTCTGTTCCTTTTCCAGCTTTTCGAGGCGCAGGGTCTGGCCCTTGGCGAGCGGCGGCAAGAGCGCCGCGCCCTCCTCCTTGCCGCGCGGCCAGGCCGCGAGATAGCCGGGGAAGAGCAGGCGCTCGCCCTTGGCCTGCCACTGCGTGTGGCCGCAGACCACGGTGGCCGTGGTGTCGTGGAAGCGGGCCGAGGCCATCTGCGAAGCCACGAAGCGCGACCAGATGAGGCTGTAAAGGTTGTATTGCTCGGGCGGCAGCTCGCCGCGCACCATCTCGGGCGTGAGGCTCACGTCCACGGGCCGGATGGCCTCGTGCGCGTCCTGCGCGCCGCCCTTGGCCCGGTAAATGCGGGCGCGGGGGGGCAGGTACTCCTTGCCGAAAGTGCCGGCAATGAACTCCTTGGCCGCGGCCCGGGCCTCGTCGGCAATACGCGTGGAATCCGTGCGCATGTAGGTGATGAGCGCGGTGAGACCGCGGTCGCCCAGTTCCACGCCTTCATAGAGGCGCTGGGCAATGCTCATGGTGCGCTTGGCGCCGTAGGAAAGACGCTGGTTGGCCGCCTGCTGGAGGGTGGAGGTGATGAAGGGCGGCTGGGGCGCGCGCTCGCGCTCCTTTTCCTCCACCTTTTCCACCACGAAGGGCTTGCCCTTGATGGAGGCCTCAAGCGCCTCGGCCTCGGCGGCGTTGCGCACCTGCGCCTTCTTGCCGGAAATCTTCGTGAGCTCCGCGCGGAAGAGCGGCGGCTCGTCCGCGGCGAGCAGCGCGTGGAAAGGCCAGTATTCCTCGGGCACGAAGGCCTCGCGCTCGGCCTCGCGCTCCACGATGAGGCGCAGCGCCACGGACTGCACCCGGCCCGCCGAAATGCCGCGCTTGATGGTCTTCCAGAGCAGGGGCGAGATCTTGTAGCCCACCAGCCGGTCGAGCACGCGGCGCGCCTGCTGGGCGTCCACGAGCTGCGAATTGAGCTCGCGCGGGTGCGCCAGGGCCTCGCGCACGGCGCGCTCGGTGATCTCGTTGAACTGGATGCGCTTGATGTCCTTGGCCTTGTCGCGGATGAGCTCGGCCACATGCCAGGCGATGGCCTCGCCCTCGCGGTCGGGGTCGGGCGCGAGATAGACGGTATCCGCCTTGGCGGCGGCGGCGCGCAGGGCGCTGACCACGTCCTTTTTCTTGTCGATGATCTCGTATTGCGGCGCGAAATCGTGGGCCTCGTCCACGCCGAGCGAACTGGCCGGCAGGTCACGCACATGCCCCACGCTCGCCTGCACCGAATAGCTCGGCCCGAGGAACTTCTTGATGGTCTTCACCTTGGCGGGAGATTCCACGATGATCAGTTGCCTGGCCATGCTGCTGCCCTTTGCGGTTGCGGTTTCCTCATCTCACGCAGGGGCAAGATACGTCAAACGCCCGCCGCGTCAAGTGCGCGGCCCGGAAATGCGGGCAGGTGGACAGCGGGGCCGTTTCCGGGCTATGGAGGGAGTGGCGCGACCGGCCCCGGCCCTTCGCGTGGCCGCCTTGCGGGCGGCCCTCCCGTTTCGCGGCGTCCGCGCCGGCGACGGCCCCCTTTCACGGAGACTGCCATGCACGCGCGACTGCCCCTCATCTGCCTCATCCTGCTCACGGTCATCCTTTCCTGCTCCTGCATCCGCCAGCGCGAGGCCGAAAGCGCCGAGATCCGCGTGCTGCGCTCGGGCGAGCTCGCCCCCGTGGAAAACGGCGACGTGCCGGACAAGATGTATGTGGACGTGCGCGACATGACCGGCCGCGCCCTGCGCCTGCCCGCCAACGCCGGCCGCAGCCTCGCCAGGACGCGCGTCACCCTGGTGGAAAACCCGAGCGAGGCCGGCTATATCCTCCAGGTCTCCCTGCTCGACGAGGGCACGGTGAGCCCGGAGGCGCTGGAGGAAATCGTGAACGCGGGCTACGGCGCGCCGGCGCGCTTCACGGGCCGCGGGGCGCACGGGCTGCTCGCCGACGTGCTGCTCGTGCAGCGCAAGGTGCCGAGCCACGCCCGGCCGAGCCGCGCCAGGCTCAAGAACATCACGAGCCGCAACGCCGTGGGCTCGAGCCAGATGCGGCTCGGGCTGCTCGTGCCCCACGAGGAGCCGAGGCACAATGCGCTGCCCTCCTCCTTTGCCCGCACCCTCTCGCACGAGCTCGAGGAGGCCCTGGGCCGCCCCTGAGCGGCCGCGCCCGTCGGCATTTTGGCGCAGGGGCGGAAAGCCCTTCCCCGGCGCCCGCAAGGCCGCGCCGCCCCCGCTTTTTCACGCTTGGCATCTTCCTTGCTTATTCCTCGGCGCATGGCAGGCACTGCGCCGCCAGGAGGAGAAAGATGTCACATTCCGCATGGCTCATCCGGCCCCCCGCCGAACAAAAGACGCAGGTCCCGGCAAGCGGCCCCATTTCCGGCAAGAAGGCACAGGCGAGCCCAGACAAGGCCCGCTTTGCCGCGCTCATGGCCGGGGAAAAGGGCGCCGAAGCCGCACAGGCCGCGGCCCAGACTGCTGCCGCCCAGAATACCGCCGGCAAGGCCGCGCGTTCCGCGCAGTTCCAGCCGCAGGTGGCGCGCCTGCCCGAGGACAACACCACCCTCCCCCTGCGCAATACCGTGCTCGCCGGGCGCAGCCCGAGCGACCTCT
>CAMWVJ010000069.1 GCA_947177645.1 uncultured Desulfovibrio sp. | reverse complement strand
GACCGCGTTGGCGGCCTCCACCTTGTCGGACTTGTTGTCCACCACCACGAGCTCAACGGGGCGGCCGAGCACGGTGGGCATTTCCTGATGGGCGAGCTTGACGCCTTCGAGCTCAAGCTGGCCGCCAAAGGCGTTCTGGCCGGTGAGCGGCAGGTAGACGCCGATCTTGATGGGGTCCTTGTCGGAAGCGGCGTCGGCCGCAAGGGCGGCCTGGGCGCCGAAGCCCAGGACGAGCGCCGCGAAGAGCGCGAGGGACTTGCCGAATTTCATGCGTTTCCTCCCAAAGGGTTGCGGCGTGTCCGCCGGGATCGGCGCGGAGCGCTGTGCGCGTCGCCGCGCCCTCCCCGGGCCTTGAGGGCGGAAATGCCAAAGCGCGGCCGGACAACGGAAAAATCGCCGTCGTCGGGACGCGCCCGCAGCGGTCTTCCGCCGGGGGGTGCCGGGAGAGTTGGCCGCAGCATACGCTACGACCGTCATTTCTGCAATCAGAATATGGGACTGTCCGTCCCGGCGTCGGGGCCTGCCGGGTCCTGCGCGGCGGGGTGAAGGCAGGCATCCTTCAGCTGTGCAAAGTATTCTGCAGATATGCAGTCTGTTTCGGGGAACACATGGGCTGAAAAAATCCCTGAAATTGTCTCCATGTCGAGCGCGGCTGCCCTCAGGGCGGTGACCGTCCGTTCCCGCTGGTCCACGGTACTTTTCTTATGTGATGCCGTGATGCAGAGCGCTGCTAAAAGATACATGCTTCGAGGAAAGGCAGCGAGTTTATGGAAAAGAAAGGTATAAACAATATGTTGTGGAGCATGGGAAAAAGCCTGTTCCAAGAAGGAGAGCAACGCGGAAAAGGCGAGTTCATTGGGGGCGATGGTGGCATGATAGGCGATGAGCTCATCGATCGCGGCCAGCGTGAGAGTGCCGTTGGGCGGGATGGTCCTGAACACATTGTACCAGAAATTTTCCGGCGTGAGCTGGCGCAGCGCTTCCGGGTTCTTTTTCCGCAGGCGATGGCAGCGCAGGGTGGCGAGCACCGGGTTTTCTTGGGTCATCTTTTTGTCAATGACGCCCCATGAGGGCAGCGGTTCGGGAAATTCGGCAGAAACGATGTGCCGGATTGCCTCGCAGAGGCAGGCGATGCTCTTGCCAAAAAAGGGAAATTGCTCGCTGCGGAATTTCAGGAGCCGCGCCTTCCAGCGCCAGAGTTCTTTTTGCGCCCGGGCCAGGGCCCGGAGAGCCTCGGCACCCGTGGTCGTCACATAGCCGTAAGCGCTTTCCCCCGGGCGTTCCCGGCTGTCAGGCCTAAGATAGAGAGCCGGCCTGAGGGAAGAAAAAATCCATGAACCGTCAATGCCAGACCAGTCGGTAAGCAGAAAATCTGACCGCGATATCCAGTACTTGTTGTCATCCCTTGTCGAAAAGATGAAGTGGGGTTCATGGCGCCAGCTTTCTGCAAAGTTGAGGATGAACTCCCGGCCCCGGTCAGCTATGGACGGAGAAAAAACAAAAGTCCCGCCCGGATGTTCCCGGAAGAAGCCTTCCACAAATACCGACCATTCGCGTACCGTTCTGGCGATTTTTTCCGTATTGTCACCGATCATGTGCTCGGAGCTCAACGGGTAAAAGGAAACGATGCCCGTGGGTGCCCCGGCCTTTCGCTCCCTGGCGCGGGCTTCAGCGAGAAGGTCAAGCTTGATGGACCCTGCCGGGATGACGGCGAGCTGCGGATTATGCTGGACGCTCAAAAAGGAGGGAACCAGGGAGTAGTCAAATGCACAGGAAAATTTTGCATTGATCTCCACGATATAGTCGTTGTAATAATTGCGTGCGATATTCTGGTTCCCTGTGGCGACATGATTTAGATACAGCACCTTCCCCTGGAAGCCGTCTATCCTGTAGTAGTCAGCCACATAATCATGGGTGACGAGCAGCTCGATGCAGGGCAGAAAGCGGAGCAGCTGCCTGTCGTCAAGGATATAAAAATTCGTGCCCTCCCCTCCTTGGTCCGCCACAAGGGCAACGGCGTTTTCCTTCATGAGAAAGAGAACGGGAATGCCCTCCTGCCGCAGCGCGGAAGCGAGCGCCAGCAGCACATCCACATTTTGCCGCGGCTGGGTCGTGGCCCAGAGCGCCACCGCCTTTTTCCCGCAAAGGCTATCGTTCAGGCGCGCGCAGTCTTCGGCAGTCGCCAGACGTGTGAAGGTGGGGGCGTGAACCATTTTTTTCCCAAAACGTGAAGAGATAATGATGAGAACGGCCCGCCCATCCCGCCGCATGCCGGGTTCGCCGGCAGGAGAGCACATTGTGTTTCCTATGCCCGACACCGCCGGCAGGGTCAATAGAGGAGCGGACGGACTCTGCCGCACGCGTCCTGTGGGCTGCCGCAGGCCGCGCCCATTGCCCTTGGCGCGGCTTTGGGATATAGGGCACGAATGAAGGATACCGTCACCCCTGCTCCCCTTTCCGGCGCCGCTACCGGCCAGCCCGTGAGCCCGGGCACCCCCGCAGGGCGGGCCGTGCCCCTGGCTGAACGGCTCGCCGCGCTTGCCGCCTTTCTCGAAGAGCACAAGGCCGAAGACGTGGTGAGCCTCGAGCTTGCCGGCGAAAACGCTTTTGCCGAGGCCATGCTCGTGGCCACGCCCGGCTCCATGCGCCAGGCCCAGGCCCTTGCCGACGGCGTGGCCGAACTCTGCCGCGAGCGGGGCTTCGAGTGCCTGCGCATCGAGGGCTATGCCGCGGCCCAGTGGATCCTTGTGGACTGCAACGACATCATCATCCATATCCTGCTTGCGCCCGCGCGCGAGCTGTACCGGCTGGAAGACCTGTGGGGCCGCGCCGTCCAGGGCCGCGCCGCACACTCCGCCGCTTCCCCGAGGGAGGACCGTCCATGACACCGACCCTGCTGCTCATCCTCGACGGCTGGGGCATCGCCCCGCATGACCCTGAGGCCGACAAGGGCGACGCGCCGCTCATCGCCGTGACCCCCAATATCGACGCCCTGCTCAAGAAATACCCCCATTCGCGGCTCACCGCCTCGGGCCGCGCCGTGGGCCTGCCCGAAGGCTACATGGGCAATTCCGAGGTGGGCCACCTCAACATCGGCGCCGGGCGCGTGGTCTATCAGGACATGACGCGCATCGACATCTCGCTGGAGGACGGCTCCTTCCAGGCCAATCCCGTGCTCACCGACCTCATCTCGCGCGTGAAGCGGAGTGGCGGCCGCCTGCACCTGACCGGCCTTGTGTCCGACGGCGGCGTGCACAGCCACATCCGGCACCTTGAGGCCATCTGCCGCATGGCGCACGAGGCCGGGGTGCCCGTGCGCATCCACTGCATCATGGACGGCCGCGACACCGACCCCAAGAGCGGCGAGGCCTTCGTGGCCGCGCTGGAAGAGGCCGTCAAGGAGCATCCGGGCACGCGCATCGCCGGCCTTGTGGGCCGCTTCTACGCCATGGACCGCGACACCCGCTGGGAGCGCGTCAAGGAGGCCTGGGACCTCATCGCCCACGGCGTGAGCGACGCGGGCCTTTCCGCGCCGGACGCCCTCACCGCCCTCAAGGACGCCTACGCCCGCGGCGAGACGGACGAATTCATCAAGCCCGTGGTCATCGAAAAGGGCCGCGAGCAGGGCGAGGCCCCCGGCATGGCCGACGGCGACGGCCTCTTTTTCTTCAACTTCCGTGCGGACCGCATGCGCGAGCTCGTGAGCGCCTTCATCGACGAGGATTTCACGGGCTTTGACCGCGGCCGCGTGCCGAAGCTGGACGGCATCGCCTCCATGACGCCCTATGAGGCGCGCTTCAACATCCCCGTGGCTTTCCCCAAGGAGTCTGTCACCCAGGGCCTCGGCGAGGCGGTCTCCAAGGCAGGCCTGAAGCAGCTGCGCCTCGCCGAGACGGAAAAGTACGCTCACGTCACCTATTTCTTCAACGGCGGCCTGGAAGAGCCTTTCCCCGGCGAGGACCGCATCCTCGTGCCCTCGCCGCGCGACGTGGCCACCTATGACCTCAAGCCGGCCATGAGCGCGCGCGAGATCACGGAAAAATTCCTCGAGGCCTGGGCGAGCGGCAAGTACGATCTTGTGGTCTGCAACCTCGCCAACGGCGACATGGTGGGCCATACCGGCAACCTCAAGGCCGCGGAGGAGGCCTGCGCCGTGGTGGACGAGTGCGTGGGGAAGATGGTCAAGGCCGTGGAGGACCGCGGCGGGCGCATGCTCATCATCGCGGACCACGGCAACTGCGAGGTCATGCTCACGCCCGAGGGGCGGCCGCACACCGCGCACACCACCAATCCCGTGCCCTGCATCCTCATCGAGCCGGGCCGGGAAGTGACCGCGCTCGCCGACGGCAAGCTGGCCGACGTGGCCCCGACCCTGCTCAGGCTCTGGGGCATCGAGCCGCCCAAGGCCATGACCGGCAAGAGCCTCGTTCCCGAGGGCGCGGCCCGTGGCTGAAAAAAGCGCCCGGCCGCAGGCTCCCGTGCCACCGGACGGCATGGAGATCCTCTTCTTCTACCAGTGCCCGCGCTGCGGCCGGCATGTGCCTGTGGTGGCGCCCACGGAACCGCGCATGATCACTTGTGAAGGGTGCCGCTCGTCCTTCCCCATCATCCCGGTGGACGAGCACGGGCTGCACTATATCCGCATCATGCTCGCCGGGGGCAAGGCCGCGGCCGACCCGGACTTCCTGTAGCGGCCTCCTGCCTGCATCATACCGCATTCCGCAAGGGCGCCCCGGAGGAAGATTCCGGGGCGCCCTTTTGTCGCGCTGGTGAGTTTTTACAGATAACATGCGGATATTCCATGAAAAAATTTCGGTAAAAATTTTTTTACAAAACCACTTGCTTTTTGTCCGCACTGCCGGTACAAAAATTTTGCCCTGCATGGGGTGGGGCATGTTTTCAGGAAGGTTAAGGGAAAGAGAGGAAGGAATCATGAAAAAGCTTTGCACGCTTCTGCTTGCCGCCGGCCTGGTTTTCGGGGCTGCCACCGGCGCGAGCGCCATTGACTTTCAGGCCAAGGGCCAGTGGCTCATGGGCTTCACCGCGGCAGACACGGGCCTGACCCACAACAAGCGCGACGCCAGCGGGCAAAAGACCACCAGCACTGACGACAAGTTCAACGCCGTGCAGCGTGTGCGCCTCCAGTTGGATGCCGTGGCCAGCGAGAGCCTGTCCGGCACCGTGTACTTTGAAATCGGCAACACCAACTGGGGCCGCGCCGACCAGGGCGGCGCCCTCGGCGCCGACGGCAAGATCATCAAGCTGAAGCGCGCCTACATCGACTGGATGGTGCCCGAGACCACCCTCAACGTGCGCATGGGCATCCAGGGCGTGACCCTGCCCAACGCGGCCGGCGGCTCCGCCATCATGGACACCGATGTGGCCGGCATCACCGCCAACTACAAGGTCAACGACAACGTTTCCATCACCGCCCTGTGGGCGCGTCCGCTCAATGACAACTTTGACGGCAAGCGCACCGTCGGCCGCCAGGCGTCCTGGCGCGCGGGCTACCTCGACAACCTCGACCTCTTCAGCCTCATGGTGCCCCTGACCTTCGACGGCTTCGAGGTCACGCCCTGGGCCATGCTCGGCATGAAGGGCGCCAATGCCTTGGAAGGCCATGACAAATGGCAGGGCCGTAGCGAGGCTGACGGTGAAGTGTTCGACACCTCTGACGGCAACCTGCCCTACAGCCTCTATCCCTATCCGGGCATCGACGGCCGCAAAGTCATCGGTGGCACGGGCAAGGGCTACGGCAGCCTGTTCTGGGCCGGCCTTCCCTTCACCATCACGGCCTTTGATCCGCTGAACATCGAGGTCGACCTCAACTACGGCTATTCCGAGCCCATGGGCCGCTTCAATGCCGTCAAGAACGATGGCGTGGTCAAGCGCTCCAGCACCGAGCGTCAGGGCTGGCTGGCCAAGGCCCTCGTTGAGTACAAGATGGATTGGGGCGTTCCCGGCGTCTTCGGCTGGTACGGCTCCGGCGACGACAACAACCCGAAGAACGGTTCCGAGCGCATGCCCTCCATCGTGCCCATGGGCACCTTCACCTCCTTCATGGGTGACGGCAACCTGGGCTGGGTGTGGAACGACTTCGCGCTTGACTATGCCGGCACCTGGGGCGTCGGCCTCCAGCTGCGCGACATGACCTTCCTCGAAAACCTCAGCCACACCTTCCGCGTGGCCTACTGGGGCGGCACCAACAGCCCGTCCATGGTCAAGTACATGACCGAGTCCTATGTCTGGGAGAACGGCTGGGGTACCGGCACGAGCCCGTACCTGACCACCAACGACGGCCTGCTCGAGTTCAACCTGGTCAACAACTACAAGATGTACGAGAACTTCGACATCAACCTCGAGCTCGGCTACATCGCCAACTTCATGGACAACGACA
>CAMWVJ010000068.1 GCA_947177645.1 uncultured Desulfovibrio sp. | reverse complement strand
CACCACATGGGCGAAGGTGCACCTTGCGTCGAGCACGCCGAGACCCGCGGCGAGGTGCATGTGCAAGGGGAGGTCGAGCTCGAGGGCGATGTCGCGGCAAGCGGCGATGATCTCCGGGGTGGTGGTGTAGACGCTGTGGCAGTTGACGGCCACGGAAATGCGCTCATGCCCGGCATAGCGCTCGGCAAGCTCGCGCGTGGCCGCAAGCGCCGCGCCGGCGTCGGGAAAGGCGGCAGAGGGAAAGCCGAAGACCGCCTCGCCGCCAACGCAGCGCAGGCCGGCCTCTTCCGCGGCCTCGAGCACCGCGCCCTCGAAGAGGTACATGTCCATGGCGGCCGTGGTGCCGGTGCGCAACATCTCCGCAAAGCCGAGCAGGCTGCCAAGGCGCACGATGTCCGCCGTGAGGCGCGCCTCCACCGGGAAGATGCGGCCGGTGAGCCATTCCATGAGCGGCATGTCGTCCGCAAGCCCGCGCAGGAAGGTCATGGCCGCGTGCGAATGGGCGTTGACGAGGCCCGGCAGAACGAGCATGGTGCCGAGGTCCAGGCGCTCGACCGGCTTCCAGCGGGCCGCGAGCTCGCCGGCCGGGCCAACGTCGAGGATGACGCCCCCCGAGATGGCCAGCGCCCCCGGGGCGAGGATGCGGCGCTCCGCGTCCTGGGTGACGAGCACGCCCGCGTGGACAAGGGTCTGGCACTCAGGCATGGGCGCTCCTTTGCGCTGGAGGTGGGGATGACGGACGGGACGCACAGCCGGGAGGGCGCCGGAGTTTCCGCGCCTGACGCGGGCCGGCCCCGCGCCCTGCTCTTCCACGGGCTTGCGGGCACGCCCTTCGAGGTCGCGCCCGTGGCGCGGGCGCTCGAGGCCGAGGGCATCGCCGCGCACACGCCGCTTTTGCCGGGCCACGGCGCCACGCCCGAGCCGTATCTCGCCTCATCGTTCAGCGAATGGCGCGCCTTCGCCCGCGCGGAATACCGGCGCCTTGTCACTGAAGGGCCGCTGCTTTTGGGCGGCTATTCGCTGGGCGGCATCCTCGCCCTCGACATCGCCGAAAACGCCGCTGAGGAGGGGCTACCCGCGCCCGCGGGCCTGCTCCTGTTGGCGACGCCGCTGTGGTTCGGCGCCTGGCGCCCTGACTTACGCCTGCGCGGACCCGGCAGCTGGCGCTTCCGTCTTTTGCCGCTCACGGCCTGGCTCTGGCCCGTGCTCCGCGTGCCGCCGCGCAGCCCCGAGGCCCGCGCCGTAGCCCCGTGGCAGGGCCACGAAGAAGCCTGTTCATTGCGCCATTTTGCGGAGCTTGACCGCGCGCTCAAAAGCATCCGCCGCCGCGTGGCCCTCGTCCGGGCGCCGCTCTGCGTCATCCAGCTTGGCCATGACGCGAGCTGCCCGCCCGGCCACGCCGCATGGCTGCTCACGCATTGCGCTTCAGCGGAAGCGGAGCTTCATCTCCTGCGCACCGCAAGCCCGCATGGCGGGCACCTCCCCACCACACACGCGGAAAGCCGGGAGCGCGTGGCGCAACTCGCCCGCGCCTTTGCGCGGCAGGCGCTCCTTTTTAAGCAGCCCTAGAAGCCCAGCTGGGCGAGCATGTCGTCGATGGCGGCCTGCGAAACGCCGTTTTTGTCCGGGCCCTTGAGTTCGGAGCCGCCGGATTTTTCGCTGCCGCCCCGGGCCTCGCCCCCGGCCCTGGCTTCCGTCTGCTTGCGGCTTTCCCGGAAGTCGGCGACGGCCTGGCGCGCCTCGTCCTGCAGGGTCCGCGCGTCCTTGGCCGGATCCTTTTCCGCGCCGTCCATGACAAGGCCCGAGGCCACGTAGAGGTCCACCACCTGGCGCTCGATGCCGTTGAGCGCCGTCACCACCTTCTTGATGCGCTGGCCCGTGATGTCCTGGAAGCTCAGGGTGGTGAGCAGGGTGGTGAGGTCGGCCCCGAGCTCGTCGTTGATGGCCGCAAGCCGCGCCATGCCGGCGGCCTCGCCCGCGGCCGCGATGAGAGACGCGCTCTCGGCATGGAGGTCAAGATGCTTTTCCACGATCTCCATGATGCTCATGGCCGCGGCTTCCGTGTCCCTCAGCACTTCGTGGAGCTGAGCCGAGGCCTCGTGAAACAGCGCGTCCGTGGCCGGGGCCGCGCCCTCCGCCGCCGAGGCGGTGGAGATCTGCTGGTAGATGTCCTTGAGGCCCTGGCGCATGTCCGCGCTCAGCTGCCTGTAGACCGCTTCCTGCCCTTTCTCTTCCGACATGACTCTTTACCCCTGTAACGGCGTTTCCCGAAGCGCCGTGATCCTCTCGCGCCTTCTAGCTGTTGGTCTTGAGGAAACTCCTGGCCCGCGCCGCTTCCGGCGAGTTGGGATACTTGCTGATAACTTCCTGCATGCGCGCCTTGGCCGCGGCCCCCTGGCCTATCTTGCTGAAGCTGATGCCCTGCTTCAGGTAGGCGCCGGGCGCGCTCGACGACTTGGGATACTGCTTGATCACCTTGTCATAGGCGAGCGCCGCGTCCGCAAACTGGTTGCGCTGAAAATAGCATTCCGCAAGATAGTATTGCGCTTCCGCGGCCTGGCTGTGATCCTTGTAATTCTTGAGGAAATCGGTGAAGGAGCGCTGCGCCTCCTCATACTTGCGCGCATTGTAGGCATTGACGCCCGCATCGAAAAGCGCAAGCGAGATGTCCTTTTGCGGCACCTGGGCCACGGGCTTGGGGTCGGCCTGGCCCCAGGTGGAGCCGGAAGGCGCCTGGGCCGGGATGCTGCCCGCGCTGCCGTCCGCCGGGAGGCCATAACTTCCCGTGGCCGCCGCACCCGTGGCGCCGGCGGCGGCCCCAGCTGCCCCGGCTGCGGCAAGGCCGCCCATGGGCACCGGCGGCTGCACCTGCGAGGCCGCGCCGTCCGCAGGTGTGGCGGCCGTGGCGGGCTGCGCCATCACCGGCTGCGCCATGACCGGCGCGCTGGCGGCCGCGCTCATGGGCTCGCCGAGGTCGAGGTTCATGGCCATGGTGGTGTTCACCTGGCGCAGGGCCGCGTCATGCCGGCGCACCCTGTCCACCAGGGCACGCGCGCCGCCCGCGTTATTGAGGTCGTCCATCTGGCCCTTGAGCGTGTTGAGCTCCTGGCGCATGGCCTGCATCTGGTTCCAGGTGTCGGCCTGGTTGGGCTGGAGCTGGCGCAGCTGGGCGTCATGCTGCTGCACCCGCTGCTCGAGGTTCTGGCTGCCCTGCGTGGCGCAGCCGCCAAGAAGGAGCGCGCCCAGGCCGAGGGCGAGAAAACGGAAAGCGCCCGTGCTCTTCATCGTTGCCTCCGTCAGATTTTGGCAAGGGCCTTTTTGCGGCCCGTGAATATATAGATGATACCGCCGATGACCGGCACAAACACCACCAGCACGAGCCAGAGGGCGCGCGCCTGCGGATTGGGGAAGTCATGGTTCCAGATATGCCAGATGCTCCAGAAGGTGGGGAGCATGGGTATCCAGACCACCACGGCGTGCCACCAGGCGAAGCTCATGCCCGCTTCTCCCCCGCTTTCGGCGCGCCCTTGCGCCGCTCCGCCCGCCAGACGGCAAGACAGGCGCAGGCCGCGCCCACGCAGATGCCCATGTCCGCCACGTTGAAGGCCGGCCAGTGCCAGCCCCGCCAGTAGACATCCAGAAAATCCACCACCGCGCGGAAGCGCAGCCTGTCGATGAGGTTGCCGAGCGCGCCCCCGAGGATAAGCCCCAGGCCCACGAGCAGCAGGGGCTGGCGCGTGTTGCGCGCCAAGACCGCAATGGCCCAGACGGAGACGAGCGTCGCCGCCAGGAAGAGCCAGAACTGCCACTCGATGTCCGAGCGGTTGAGAAAGCCAAAGGCCGCGCCCCGGTTGCGGATGTTCACGAGGTCGAAAAAGCCGGGGATGACGACGACCGGCCTGTGCTCGGGGATGGTGGCCATGACGAGCCACTTGCTCGCCTGGTCGAGCACGAGCAGGGCCCCCGCGGAGCCGAACAGGAGGCCCCAGCGGAAGGCCGCGCCGCGGCCCCCGCTCATGCGCCGGCCCCCTCGAGCCCGCGCACCACGGCCGCGCAGCGCGGGCAGAGCGTGGGATGGGCCGGGTCGCTGCCCAGGTCTTCGTGATAGATCCAGCAGCGCTCGCACTTTTCGCCGCGGGCCTTTTCCACGCTCACGGCAAGGCCCTCCACGCCGGGCTCGCGCCAGGCACCCTCGGGCGCGTCGGCGAGGCGGCCAAGCTCGAGCTGCGAAACGATGCACACGGCGCGAAGATCCGTGCCGAGGCCTTCGAGCCGCTCCTTGAGGTCGTCGGCCAGCCAGAGCGTGACCCGCGTGTCCAGCGAGTGCCCCACCTCGCCCTCGCGCCGCAGCGGCTCGATGGCCGCGGTGACGGCGCCGCGCACGGCGAGCAGGGTCATCCAGTCGTCACGCACGCCGTCAGGCAGGAGATACGGCGCGATGTCCACGGGCTGGAGCGCGAAGACCGTCTTCTCCGGGCCGCGCAGGCTCTCCGGCAGGTAGCCGAAGATCTCGTCCGCCGTGAAGGAGAGGATGGGCGCCATGTCGCGCAGAAGCAGGCGCAGGATGTGCCACAGCGCGCTCTGGGCCGAGCGGCGCTCGCGGCTGTCCGGCGCCGAGGCGTAGAGCCGGTCTTTCAGGATGTCGAGATACACCGCCGAGAGGTCGGTGACGCAATAGTTGTGCAGCCCGTGGAAGACCTTGTGGAACTCAAAGTCCAGATAGGCCTCCTGCAGGCGCTCGTGCAGCCGCGCCGCCACGTCGAGGGCGAAGCGGTCCAGCGGCAGCAGCGCCTCGGGCGCCATGAGATTGCCCCTGTCGAGGCCGTCCAGGTTGCCGAGCAGGAAGCGGCAGGTATTGCGGATGCGCCGGTAGGCGTCCACGAGGCGGCGCAAAATCTCGTCCGAGATGCGGATGTCCTCGCGGTAGTCCACGGACGAGGCCCAGAGGCGCAAGATCTCGGCCCCGAACTTGTCGATGAGCTCCTGCGGGGCGATGACATTGCCCACGGACTTGGACATCTTGCGACCATTGCCGTCCACCACATAGCCGTGCGTGAGCACCGCCTTGTAGGGCGCGGCCCCGCGCACGCCCTCGGCGATGAGCAGGGAGCTGTGGAACCAGCCGCGATGCTGGTCCGAGCCTTCGAGATAGAGGTCGGCCGGGAAGCGCAGCTCGGGCCGGGCCTCGAGCACGGCCGCGAAGCTCGTGCCGGAATCGAACCAGACATCGAGGATGTCCGTTTCCTTGCGCCAGTGCCGGCCGCCGCACTTGGGGCACGTGAGTCCTTCGGGCACGATGTCCTCGAGCGGCGCGGCGTACCAGTAGTCGCAGCCCGTGGGCCACTCGGCGAAGCGGGCGCAGATGGCGCGCATCCAGTCCGGGTCGTTCCAGGCCTCGCCGCAGTCCTCGCAGATGAGCGCCAGGATGGGCACGCCCCATTGCCGCTGGCGCGAGATGCACCAGTCGGGCCGGAACTCGATCATGTTATGGATGCGCTCACGGCCCCAGGCCGGTATCCAGCGCACGTCGTTGTCGATGGCGGAAAGGGCCCGGGCGCGCAAGTCGTTCTTTTCCATGCTGATGAACCACTGCGTCGTCGCCCGGAAGATGACCGGCTTCTTGCAGCGCCAGCAATGCGGATAGGAATGCGAGAGCTTCGCCTGGGCCATGAGCGCGCCCTCTGCCTCAAGGCGCTCGATGACCCTGGGATTGGCCTCGAACACGTTGAGCCCGGCGAAATATTCCACCGTGGGCAGGAAGCGCCCGGCGTCGTCCAGCGGCGAATACACCTCGAGGCCGTACTTGAGGCCCACCTCATAGTCTTCGCGGCCGTGGCCCGGCGCGGTGTGGACGCAGCCCGTGCCCGCGTCCAGCGTCACATGCTGGCCGAGGATAAGCGGCGAATCGCGGTCATAGAAGGGGTGGCGGGCGATGAGGCCCTCCAGCTCGGCGCCACGGGCGCGGCCCACGATGCGCGGAGCCTCCCAGCCGAAGGCCGTGGCGCACGCGGGCAGCAGCTCCTCGGCGAGCACATACTGGCCGTCCCCGGCCTCCACGAGCACATAATCGAATTCGGGATGCAGGCACACCGCCTCGTTGGCCGGCAGCGTCCAAGGCGTGGTCGTCCAGATGACTACGGCCGCGCGCCCGGGGTCGGCCCCGGGAAAGACCCGGGCGAGCTTTGCGTCGGGCAGGGCGAAGCGCACATAGACCGAGGGCGAGGTGTGGTCGCCGTATTCCACCTCGGCCTCGGCCAGCGCCGTATGGCAGGAGCAGCACCAGTAAATGGGCTTCTTGGCGCGGCTCACGCCGCCCTCGGCCACGAAGGTGGCCAGATTGTCGGCCGTGGCCGCCTCATAGGCCGGCAGCATGCTCAAATACGGGTGCGCCCAGTCGGCGAGCACGCCCAGGCGCTTGAACTCCGCGCGCTGGATGTCGATCCAGCGTTCGGCATAGCTGCGGCAGCGGCGACGCACGTCCAGCACGGGCAGCGTCTTGCC
>CAMWVJ010000067.1 GCA_947177645.1 uncultured Desulfovibrio sp. | reverse complement strand
TCTCTGACGCAGCCGGAACCAAAAAGGCTGTTTTTGACGGATAATTTCGGCATTAGGGGAGCAAGCGCCAACGCACAGGCACTGCCAGAAAATCAGGCATTGGCCCGCTCCTTGCAATCAATCAGGCACAAGCACTGGCAGGCGGCTTTTCCGCCACCATCCGCCGGCGGCGGAAGCGGCCCCAAGGGGCCGCGCCATAAGGAGAACCTATGAAGGACGCACTGTTTAGCGGGCTTTTCGGCGCGCTGACCACCGAACACCGCATGAATTTCATCGCCAATAATTTGGCGAACGTGAATACCACGGGCTACAAGCGCCAGACGCTGGCCTTCAAGGATACCATGGCCTACTACGCCCATGACGAGATCCGCGAGCCGCTGATGCACCTGCGCTCCGAGCCGCTTTTTCCCGAGCCCAAGAACATGGCGCGCCCGCGCATCGCTGTCTCGGAGATCGACTTTTCGCAAGGCTCCATGGAGTTCACGGGCAACCCGCTCGACGTGTGCATCAACGGCGAGAACGCCTTTTTCCGCGTGACCACGCCCAATGGCGACTATCTCACGCGCAGCGGGCATTTCGTGCTCTCGAGCGACGGCACGGTCATGACGGCGAGCGGCTATCCCCTCCAGGGCACGGGTGGCAACATCGTCATCCCGCCGGGCACGCGCAATGTGGTCATCGGCGGCGACGGCCAGGTCTCGGCGGACGGCGTGGTCGTCAACCAGATCGCGCTTTTCAGCGTGGACAGTCCGCACAATCTGGAAAAGCTCGGCGCCAACCTCTACAAGACGCGCGACGGGACCAATGCCGGCGAGGGCGACGCCTATGCCGGCGGCGCGCGCCTGGAGCAGGGCTTTACGGAAAAGGCCAATGTGGAAGTGGTTTCGGAAATGGTGAACATGATCGAGGTGAACCGCCAGTTCGAGGCCTACCAGAAAGTGATGCAGACCGCGGACACCCTCGACCGCGCCGCCAATGACAAGGTGGGCAGGCGCGTCGGCTAGGCGCTCGCCTCCAAGTGAGAAGGAGAATTTCCCATGATGCGTTCCCTGTATACCGGAGCCACGGGCATGGTGGCCCAGCAGCTCAACATCGACGTTATTTCCAACAACCTCGCCAACGTGAACACCACGGGCTTCAAGAAGAGCCGCGCCGAGTTCGAGGACCTCATGTACCAGACCATGAAGATCGCGGGCTCCATCACCGAGGGCGACAACATGCTGCCCGTGGGCATCCAGGTGGGCATGGGCGTGCGCCCCACGGCCGTGCACAAGTTCTTCACCCAGGGCGACTTCCAGAACACGGGCAACGCCCTTGACGTTGCCATCGAGGGCGACGGCTTCTTCCAGGTGGATGTCAACGGCGACCTCATGTACACCCGCGCGGGCTCGTTCAAGCTCAACCAGGACGGCACCGTGGTCACGGCCAACGGCTACATCCTCCAGCCGGAATTCACCGTGCCCGCGGAGACCAAGAACATCTCCATCTCGGCCAACGGCCATATCGCCGCGCTGGACAGCGAGGGCCAGGAGATCGCCGGGGCGGACATCCCGCTCTATACCTTCATCAACCCCGCCGGCCTCGACGCCCGCGGCCGCAACCTCTATACGCCCACCGAAGCCTCGGGCGACGAGCAGGAAGGCGTGCCCGGCACGGACAATGTGGGCACGCTCGCGCAGGGCTTCCTCGAAATGTCCAACGTGGAAGTGGTGGACGAAATGGTGAACATGATCGTGGGCCAGCGCGCCTATGAGGTCAATTCCAAGTCCATCCAGACGTCGGACTCCATGCTCGGCATCGCGGTGCAGCTCAAGCGCAGCTAGGCCGGTTGAGAGGATAAGGCAATGATGATGCGCAGAGGATGGCGGGGCGCGGCGCGGCCGCAGGTGCTCGCGGTCGCGGCCCCCGACGGATGGGCGCTCGCGCTCGCCGCGCTGGGCCTCGTGCTCGCCCTGCTCATCCAGCTCTGGGCGCCTGCGGCGGCGCATGCCGGGGCCCAGGGCGGCGTGCCCCAGGCCGTCTGGCAGGACAGCGACCGCAACCACCGCCGCTCGCCCGCGCAGGTGAAAAACCAGTTGCGCACGCCGCAGGTGCGCGCGGGCAAGGTGCCGCTCCCCAACAACGCGCAGACCGAGCGCCAGGCCAAGACGCGCACCCTTGTGGCCACGGGCGCCGCCGACATCCCGGCGGCTCCGGCCCCGGGCGGGCAGCTCCCCATGCTCGGCGAGAGCGACTGGCGGCTCAAGGTGGCCCCGGCCGCCGTGACGAATAACGACATGGTACGCCTTGGCGAGATCGTCACGCCCATCGGCCAGATAGACCCGGCCCTGTGGAACGATTTGCGCGAGCGCGAGCTCTGGCCCGCGCCCCCGGAGGAGGGCAAGCCCCTCCAGATCAACCGCTCCAAGCTCTCGCAGGTCTTGCATCAGGCGCTGGGCAAGGAATACGCGGGCCGCTGCATCCTGCCGTCCTCGCTGGTCATCCAGCGCGGGGGCCTGGTCTTTCGGGAAGATGATTTGCGCGCCTATGTTGTCAAAAGCCTGACGCCGCAGCTTCAGGCCATGCCGGGCGAAGCGGAACTGACGGATTTTCGCCTGCCGGAATACATTTTTCTCGCCCACAGCGGCCAGCGCGTCCAGCTCGAGCCGGGCAAACTCGCGCCCGGGCGCGTGCCCCTGCGCTTTGCCGTGCAGGAGGCGGACGGCACGGTCCTGCGTCGGGTGGCGGCCACGGCCAACCTCACGCTCTGGATAACCGTGCCCGCGGCCGGCCGGCCGCTCTCCAAGGGGGAGACGCTCTCGCCCGAGGCCGTGACCTTCATGCGCGTCAACGCGGGCCAGCTCAAGGACGTGCCCTGGGACGGCCAGGGCGGCCCCTGGCAGGTCATCCGCTCCGTGGGCACGGGCGAGCCCATCCTGCAAAGCGACCTTGTGAACCGCCTCACGGTGCGCCGCGGCAATATCCTGACCCTGCGTTACGAGCGCGGCAATGTGCAGATGACCATCCAGGCCGAGGCCCTGGCCGACGGCGAACCGGGCGCGACCATCCCGCTGCGGAATTTGCAAACGAAAAAACAAGTCTATGCCACCGTCAAGGACGGCAGCACAGTTGAGATCCGCTAGCGGCCCATGCCGCAAGGCGAGCGCACAGCGCCGCCCGCGCTAAAGTAAGCGGAAAAAATTTATTTTTTCCGCGAAACGCCAGCGCGTATGGTTGAAACGCGGAAGCGGTTCAACTGGGAATTTCGAAAGGAGGGGAATTGATATGAAACGCAAGGCACTGACAGCGGCGCTGGGGGCGGCTTTCCTGCTCTGCACGGCCTGCGGCGGCGGGGGCTCCTACAAGCGCCCGGCGCTCCAGCAGCCCGTCACTCCGCCGCAGGAATACCGTCAGGAAGTGGACGGCCGCAACAATCCGGGCTCGCTCTTCGCGGCCAGCGAGGAAGAAACGCTCTTTGCGGACAGCCGCGCGCACCGCGTGGGCGACATCGTGGTGGTCAAGATGGTGGAGAGCACCAAGGCCCAGAACAAGGCCGAGACCAGCGCGGACAAGGACAACCAGAACAATTACGAAGTGGCGGCCATGTTCGGCAAGAGCAAGACCGGCTTCATCCCCTTCGTGGGCATCGGGCCACAGGCCTCGGTGGGCCTGCCCGCGCTGAACACCACCTCGCAGAGCGACTTTTCCGCCACCGGCAAGACCAAGCGCGAGAACTATGTCACCACCTCCATGGCGGCGCGCGTGCTCCGGGTGCTGCCGGGCGGCCTGCTCCAGATCGAGGGCGCGCGTGAGATCCGCGTCAACGAGGAGACCGAGTTCATGGTGGTGCGCGGCATGATCCGCTCGCGTGACGTGGATGCCGACAACAGCATCCTCTCCACCAAGATAGCGGACGCGAGCATCGAGTACTACGGCAAGGGCGTGCTCGCTGACAAGCAGAAGCCCGGCTGGTTCACGCGGCTCATGGACAATATCTGGCCCTTCTAGCAGAAGGCGAAGGAGCAGAAGACAACGAAAAAAAGCCCCCGGCATGCCGGGGGCTTTTTGCGTGGTCGCGTGTGCCAGGGGTCGTGCAGCATTCAAGGGCGCATCATGGGGTATTGCGCCACTTCAGAGAGGAGGCTTTGGGCGAGATTTTCTTTCGCGGTGCCCTTAAGATACGCGGCGAAGACCTGTTCCGCCGGAACGAGCACGATTTTTATGTTTTCACAGCCAAGATTTTTGAGCAGGGCAAATTCAACATAGCCTTTATACTCCAGCTTGCCCCCTTCACCGGGCAGCAGAAATATGTTCTCTACCCGGTGTATGCCATGCGTCTCAAGAAAGGGCCTGAAGGCCACTTCGTACAGATATTGCTTGTCAATGTCGCCGATGCCCGGATGGCTGTCCCGTAAAGTTGCGTAGCTATAGTACTTGGCGTCAAGGAGGAGGAAAACCGTTTCCCCGTTATGGCGATACAAAACAGCGATGTCGGGGATGAGCGTGCCATTGCCCGAAAAATCCCCTGAGGCAAGATGCCACTCCGGCCTTTGGATAAGATTAATGAGCGTCGTTTCCGCACTGTAGTCCGTATGCAGGGGCGCCGGCAGCGGCAGCTTTTCCAGCAGTTCATTGAGCTGATTGCCAAAAGCCCGGGCGCACACCTTTTCCCACACGGTCTCGAAACTGGTGGTGCCGTAGAGGTGCAGGGGCTCGGCCGTCAAGGACTCACGGCGCTCGATGAAGCGGAGAAGCCGGCGCAGCAGCTCCTGCTTGTGGCTCTCGAACTGGATGTCGAGTTCCGCGCGAAGCCGTTGCAGGATATGGTCATCCGGCCCGAAGTGCTCGCGCGGTTCGTCCGACAGCCGCAGCGGGCTTAAGCCAAACATGGAAAGGAGGTCGGCGTCTTCAAGGAGTCGGGAACATTCCGTGAGGAGGTGCGCATGTAGCCGCGTCACATAGTCGCTTGTGTCGTCCACCGTCCTTTTGGTGTGAAACTCCAGATACAGGGGGATATCCTCGCAGAAAAACGGGTCTACGGCACCGAGCGTTTTGTCCCAAAGGATCTCGCCTGTGCCGTTGTACTCCGAGTCGGCGACAGTATGTGAATAAAGCCCATGCTCCGCATAGTCGTCCAGCAGGGCGAGCACTTCGGCAATCAGGCTGAAGCCCATGGGCTCGTTTTCTCCGTCGGGGTCAAATTCGACCTTGCTTCGCCGGGCATAGCAGCGGAGCACATTCATCACCTGCGCAAAGGCCTTGTGCGGCGTTGCGGTGCTGAGGATATACTTGGGATAACAGCGGAGAGTGAGGTTTTTGAAAAAGACGATGCCGACAAAGGAAAACTTGAATACCGGCTCTGCGGAGCTGTGTTTTGTGGATTCAAGCACGCCATATTGCAGCAGAAGAGACAGGAGTTGTTCGCCGGTTTCTCCCGAAAGGCAAAACTTCTTAAAGAGCTTTTTCTTGGTATACTGCTCTTCCTCGCGTGCAAAATAGCTTAAAATTTTCATACACTAGGACAGATCTTTGGAAAATGTCTTCACAAAATCTTCGCCGAAGATGGCGAGGCCACGTTCCTCATACTCCTTGCACAGCGAAGAATAACGGTGATGGTCCACGCAGCCCTTGAAAAGCTCCGGGCGCCTTTGGCGGGCGGCATCCTCAAAGAGGTACATGAGGATCTTGTTCTTGAACACGTCGTTGAATCCCTCAATATTCTTGATGATGCCATTTGTATCACCCTCCAGCACGGAGGGCTTCAGGAAATAGGGGCCGATGAGCTTGTCCTCGTTGATGCGCAGGCTGCTCAGGCTGTCGTTGATGGCGCCGCGCAGCGCGTTCCATGAAAGAGTGACGCGGTTCCGCCCGATGTTCATGGGCAGGAGCACGTCAGGGGGATTTGCCGGGTCAATGGGCAGGTACTCGAACGACCAGCGGCGCTTGAAGGCCGTATCCATGGGGAACACGCCCTGGTCCGCGCTGTTCATGGTCGCCCAGATGAACATGTTGCCCGGGATGCGGATGCGCCCGCACTCCTCGGGGGCGCAGCCCAACTCCCGGCTCAGGTATTCCTTCACGTCCTCCGATACCGCAATGTCGTATTCGCTGTACCCCCCGTCCGCACGGTCGAGAAGCTGGAAGGCATCGCCGAAAACAGCCGCCACCCGCGCGCGGTTGATCTCTTCAATGAGCAGCAGGTGAGGCTGCGGGTTGCCCTCCATGCCGGAGCGCAACGCCCGGACGAGCACGCGCAGGAAAGGCCCGGGCACGAAGCCGTAGCGGATATTCCCCTCCCGCGTGGTCTGCGGCTTGTAGCATCCCATGAAATGGGAATAGGCATAGTCGGGATGGAAGGTCACACGTTCAATGTTCGGGCCGAAGTACGGCTCGGAATCGTGCTTGAGCTTGTGGCTTTTGCCGGTGCCCGGCGCCCCGAAGATGATCCGGTTTTTGGGAAATTTGGAGGGGTAGCGGAGTTGAAAAGGTATTTTCTCCTTAATTTGTGGTGCCCTTTCTGTA
>CAMWVJ010000066.1 GCA_947177645.1 uncultured Desulfovibrio sp. | reverse complement strand
CGGCTGCCTCCTTACATCACCCAGACAAGAATGAGACTGCACAGCGCGAGCCCGGCTGGCTGCACCGTGCGGAAGCGCGGGGAAATGCGGCCCTGACCGCGAACCAGCACCCCATTGACGCCAAGGCTCAGGAGGACTGATATATGGCGGGCTTTCTGAAAGTTCTGTTCCGCAATCTTCTGGACGGGCCGAGCACGGACCCCTTCCCGCTGGGCCCGACCTTCACGCCCAAGCGCCTGCGCGGCAAGGCCGTGGTGGACCCGGACCTCTGCGTGGGTTGCGGGGTCTGCCGGCATGTCTGTACGGCCGGGGCCATCGACATCTCGCCCAAGCCGGACAAGAGCGGCTATACCATCACCATCTGGCAGGATTCCTGCTGCCTGTGCGCCAATTGCCGCCACTATTGCCCCACCGGCGCCATGAGCATCACCAATGACTGGCATCTCGTGCATCCCGAGTCGGAAAAGTACGAGATGCTGGAGCAGCACACCATCGACTATGAGCCCTGCGCCCACTGCGGCACGCTCATCCGGCCCATCCCGCTCAAGCTGGCGGAAAAGATTTACGCGCATGACGCCAACATCTCCCCGGAGGAGATCCGGCATCTCTGCCCCAAGTGCCGCCAGCTCGAGGACGCCAAGCGCATCGAGTGCGTCTATCCCGCCGTGGAGACGGAGGAAATCAAGGAGGCCGCGGCCCTGCCGGACCCTCCCGCGCCGCCGGAGCCTGAGGTGGGGCATCTGGAGGAGGCTCCTTCCACCCAGATGAACCTCCCCGCCGAGGAGCCCACTCCGGCGAAGGAAAAGGCCTAGCCTCGGAAAATTTTGTCCGCCGGTGCGGACAAGCGCGGAAAACGACTTAGTTATTGCTGCGCAAGCAATAAACTTCAGCATAGGACCGACCCATGCACGACATCATTCGCGGCAACAGCACGATCATCGAGGGCATCGAGCCCCTCTGCGCCCACGGGGGCAGCGTGCGCCACACCAGTGACAGCTTCGGCAACGCCTACCACTGGTTCCAGATCGACACGCCCCACGAGCTCCTGCAGGCGGCCGACATCCTGCACAGCCAGGGCTCGCGCCTCGCCATGATCACCGCCTACAACCGCCACTCGGACACGGGCCCCATGCAGGCGCTCTGCTACCAGTTCGTCCTCGAGGGCGTGGTCTACAGCGTCACGGTTCCCCTGGACGAGAAGCATCCGCAGGTGCCCTCCATCACCCCGCTCTTCAACAATGCCGACTGGCACGAGCGCGAAATGATGGAGCTGTACGGCATCAAGATCGTCAACCAGCCCAACCCGCGCCGCCTCTTCCTTGACGAAGAGCTGGACAAGGGCCTTCTGGGCGAGCTCGTGCCCCTTTCCATCATGATGAACGGCGCGAGTTCCCAGGACCTTTGGGAGCGCATCCTTCAAGGCAAGGAGTCACGCTAATGAGCAAGAATACTTTTGTCATGCCCCTCGGGCCCGTGCATGTGGCCCTGGAGGAGCCCGTCTACTTCCGCCTCGAGGTGGAAGGCGAGACCATCCGCAATGTGGACCTCACCTCCGGCCATGTGCACCGCGGCATGGAGGCCCTGGCCCAGCAGCGCAACCTCGTCAAGAACGTCACCCTCACCGAGCGCGTGTGCTCGCTCTGCTCCAACAGCCATTCCTTTACCTACTGCATGGCGGTGGAGAACGCCCTCGGCATGAGCATCCCGCCCAGGGCGCGCTATTTGCGCGTGCTCGCCGAGGAAATCAAGCGCGTGGCCTCGCACCTCTTCAATACGGCCATCCAGGCGCACATCATCGGCTTCAAGTCGCTCTTCATGCACGTTATGGAAGTGCGCGAGATGATCCAGGACGTGAAGGAAACGGTCTACGGCAACCGCATGAACCTCGCCTCCAACTGCCTTGGCGGCGTCAAGTGCGACGTGGACCCCAAGCTCATGGAATACATCCTCTCGCAGATTGGCAAGATGGAGCCACAGGTCGATGAGATCCGCGACATCTACAATACCAACCACAATGTGGTGACGCGCACCAAGGGCATCGGCCTGCTCCCCAAGGAGGACGCCATCCGCCTCGGCGTCGTCGGCCCGGTGGCGCGCGGCTCCGGCGTGATGAACGACGTGCGCAAGGAATCGCCCTACGCGGCCTATCCCGAGCTGGAGTTCAAGTCCATCGTCAAGGACGGCTGCGACGTGCACACACGCACCCAGGTGCGCCTCGACGAGATTTTCGAGTCATTCGGGCTCATCCGCCAGTGCTGCGAGCGGATGCCCGAGGGCCCTGTCACCTGCCCCATGAACCCCATCCCGGTGACGCAGGCCACGGCCCGCAGCGAAGCCCCGCGCGGCGAGGTGTTCTACTACATCCGCACCAACGGCTCGGAAACGCCCGAACGCCTCAAGTGGCGCGTGCCCTCCTACATGAACTGGGAGTCGCTGGGCGTCATGATGCGCGATTGCGCCGTGGCGGACGTGGCGCTCATCACCAACAGCATCGACCCCTGCGTGTCCTGCACGGAGCGCTAGGGCATATGGATATTCCGGCGCGTCGTCCCGTGGTCACGCAGGCCAGCGCGGGCCACGGGGCGCACGCCCCGACGAGGGGGCGGCGCGCCCGTGCATGAGGCGAGCCTCGTCCAGGGCCTGCTCGGCTTGGCCCTTAAGTCGGTTGCGGAGCACAATGCCGCCCACCCTGAGCAGCGCATCGCCCGCATCGAGGAGCTTGTCTGCGAGATGGGCCTCATCGCCTGCGTGGAGCCTCGCACGCTCGAGGCCTGTTTTGAGCTTTTCGCCGAGGGCACGGAAGCCGAGGGCGCCAAACTGACCCTCACCACCGCGCCCCTGGCCTGCCGCTGCGAAGACTGCGGCCATGCTTTTGAACTGCGGCAACGCCACTTCGTCTGCCCCGAGTGCGGCGGCGAAAACATCCATTTCAGCGGCGGGCACGGGCTGACGCTCCAGTCCCTGCGCGTCGATACCGAGGAAGCGCACCATGATTGAACACATCCGCGTCACTCCCGAAAAATGCCGCGCCTGCCGCCGTTGCGAGGTGGCCTGCATCGCCGCCCACCACAACATGAGCTTCAAGGAGGCCATGAAGCACCGCGACACGCTCGTCGCGCGCGTGCAGGTGATCAAGGCGGAAGGGCTCAAGACCACGGTGCGCTGCCACCAGTGCCAGCCCGCGCCCTGTTGCAACGTGTGCCCTACGGGCGCTCTCCAGCAGGAGGAGGACGGCCGCATCCTCTTCAACGAAGAACTCTGCATCGCCTGCCAGATGTGCATCAAGTCGTGCCCCTACGGCACCATCTCCATGGACGCGGCCGCGCAGGAAGTGCCCGCCGCCGAGGGCGAGGAGGCCCCGGCCCTGGTGGCGCCCGGGCGCGAGGTGGCCGTACGCTGCGACATGTGCCACGCCTGGCGCATCGAGAACGGCAAGAAGATTACGGCCTGCATGGAGGCCTGTCCCGTGCAGGCGCTCTCCATGGTGATGCCGGACGGCACCATCGTGGAGCCGCCCATGCCGGAAAAGAAGGCCGTGAGCGCCAAGAAGGAAGGCGAGACCGTGGAGGTGAAGCCGGCTGCCGCCAAGGCCGCGGCCGAAACGCAGCCCCAGGCCTGACGCCAAGCGCCAGTTGGTTAGTGGTCTCCAGAAGACATGCGATTTAAGAACTGATTTAAGCGCGCCACTGCCTTTCTTGAAAAAGTCCGCTTGCCAGCTTGGCAATCGGACTTTTTTCAAGAGAGGCAGGTGTCGTTGTGGCTGGGAATTGGTTGTTTATTGATGTCTATCCTGCTGACAACCGAGGATGCGTAAATGGTATGGGTAATTTTTGCGGTTTTCGTTGCCGCGTTGTCTGCGTATGCGTTTTATCTGCGTAAGCAGGGTTGAGGCCAAAATTTATTTTAGTGCGGTTACTTCCCTGAAAATACCAAAAGGCCACGCCCTCTATACGGGGGCGCGGCCTTTTTCTGTTAAAGCAGGTCGCCGCCTACTGCGCGGCGTGGTTCTCCTCGCCGCCCTCGCCGGCGGCATGGGCGCGCAGGGAGGCCCAGAGCGGTTGCGCCGTGCCCCTGCCGGAGAAAATCTCTTCCGGCGAGGCGGCCAGCGCCTGCGGGAGCACCTCGTCCACATGCTCCACGCACACGAGTTCAAGGTCGCGGAGCACCGCGTCTGGGACTTCCTTGAGGTCCTTCTCGTTGTCCGCGGGCATGATGACTTTCTTGATGCCGCTGCGGCGGGCAGCGAGGAGCTTCTCGCGCAGGCCGCCGATGGGCAGCACGCGGCCGCGCAGCGAGATCTCGCCGGTCATGGCCACGTCGTTGCGCACCGGGATGCCGAGCAGGGCCGAGGTGATGGACGTGGCGAGCGTGATGCCCGCCGAGGGGCCGTCCTTGGGCGTGGCGCCGGCCGGCACATGCACATGGATGTCCACCTTGCGGTGGAAGCGCGGCTCGAGGCCGAGGCTTTCCGCGCGCGAGCGCACATAGGAGAGCGCGGCCTTGGCCGACTCCTGCATGACCTCGCCGAGCTGGCCGGTGGTCACCACCTGGCCCGAACCGCTCATGAGGCTCGTCTCCACCAGCAATATCTCGCCGCCGCGCTGGTTGTAGGCGAGGCCCGCGCACACGCCCACCTGCGGCTCGGCCTCGCGCTCCTCGTGGCGGTACTTCTTCACGCCGAGCAGGGAGGGCAGGCTCTGGGTCGAGACCTGCACCGTGCGCTCAAGGTCGTTCTCCTCCACGAGGCGGATGGCCGTCTTGCGGCAGAGGGCGGCGATCTCGCGCTCGAGATTGCGCACCCCGGCCTCGCGCGTGTAGCCGCGGATGATCTCCATGAGCGCGTTTTCCGACACGCGCAGGTTTTCCGGCTTCAGGCCGTGCTCCTCGAGCTGGCGCGGGATGAGGAACTGGCGCGCGATGTGGCGCTTTTCCGTCTCCAGGTAGCTCGAGAGCTCGATGATCTCCATGCGGTCCAGCAGCGGGCCGGGGATGCCGTGCAGCGAATTGGCTGTGGTGATGAAGAAAATCTTGGAAAGGTCGTACTCCAAGTCGAGATAGTGGTCCATGAAGGTGTTGTTCTGCTCCGGGTCCAGCACCTCCAAAAGGGCCGCGGCCGGGTCGCCGCGATAGTCCGAGGTGAGCTTGTCCACCTCGTCGAGGCAGAAGAGCGGGTTATTGTATTTCACCCGCTTGAGGGACTGGATGATCTTGCCCGGCAGCGCGCCCACATAGGTGCGCCGGTGCCCGCGGATCTCCGCCTCGTCGCGCACGCCGCCCAAAGAGAGGCGCACGAAGTCGCGCCCCGTGGCCCTGGCCACGGACTTGGCGAGGGAGGTCTTGCCAACGCCGGGCGGCCCCACGAAGCAGAGGATGGGCCCCTTGAGGCCGTGCGAGAGCTTCTGCACGGCGAGATATTCGAGGATGCGCTCCTTGGGGCGCTCAAGCCCGTAGTGGTCGCCGTCGAGGATGGCGCGGGCCTTTTCGATGTCGATGTCGATCTGCTTCAGGTCGTTCCAGGGCAGGTCGAGTATCCAGTCCACATAGTTGCGCACCACCGTGTATTCGGCGGCCGCGGGCGGCATAGAGCGGAGCTTCTTGACTTCCGCCAGCGCCTTTTCGCGCGCCTCCTCGGGCATGTCGCGGGCCTTGAGGCGCTCTTCCAGCTCGGCCACCTCGGCCTGCGGGTCGTCCTCGCGGCCCATTTCCTTGTTGATGGCCTTGATCTGCTCGGTGAGGTAGTATTCGCGCTGGTTGCGCTCCATCTGCACCTTGACGCGGTTCTTGATGCGCTTCTCCACCGTGGAGAGCGCCACCTCGCCCTGAAGGTACTCATAGGCCCGCTCGAGGCGCTGGGTCACGTCGGAAAGCTCCAGCACCTCCTGCTTCTTGCGGTAATCCAGCTTGAGCTGCGGCATCACCGCGTCGGCGAGTGGGCCCGGCTCCTGCAGGGCCAGCATGGCGAGGATGGCCTCCTGCGAGATCTTCTTGTTGTTCTTGCCGTATTCCTCCAGCGCCTCGTGCACGGCGCGCACCAGCGCCTCCTTTTCCTCGGGGCGGCTCTGGCTTTCGGGCACGCGGCGCACGAAGGCCACGGAATACTGGCCGCGCTCGCGCAGCTCCTGCCAGGTGGCGCGGTACAGCCCCTCGAAGAGCACCTTGATGGTGCCGTCGGGCAGGCGCAATATCTGGAGGATCTTGCTCACCACGCCCACGGGCGAGAGGTCGCCGGCGTCGGGCTTTTCCAGCCCGGCCTCGCGCTGGGCAACGAGGAAGATCTGCTTGCTGTAGGTGGCGTGCGCGGCCTCGATGGCCTTGATGGAAGCCTCCCGGCCCACGAAGAGGGGCATGATGGACCGCGGGAACATGACCACTTCCCGCAGGGGCATGACAGGCAGTTCCTCGATGGCGCTTCCGCGCGCTTCATCCGACATGGCGTTCTCCGTTGTAGCGCTGCTTTGCTGTACATTTGCGCTGTTAATGCGGCACAGCCGATTTCTGCTGCTGCCTGAACGCCGAAAGTATCCGTCAAAAACAGCCTTTTCGGTGCTGGCTGCGTCAGAGAAAAATTTCCTCG
>CAMWVJ010000065.1 GCA_947177645.1 uncultured Desulfovibrio sp. | reverse complement strand
CCCATAGAGGACGCCTTCTTTGTGGATTGCGGCAGGACCCTCGAGAGCGAGGAGCCCATGGAGGAGTGCGCCGGGCTCGGGCATCTGGAGGGCTGCGACGGGGTGGCGCTGGCGGACGGCAGCCCCGTGGAGGGGCTGAAAGTCTCTGACGGCAAAATCGTGCTGCCCTTTGCTGCGCGCAAGGTGCAGGCGGGGCTCAACTATGTTTCCGCCGTGGCACCCATGCCGCTGGAGACCGATACGCAGGCCGGCTCGACGCTCGGCAAGCGGCGTGCCTACGGGAAATGCAGCTTGCGCCTTTTCCGCAGCGTGGGCGGCAGGTATGCGGCAAGCCGGGCGGGCGACCTTTTCAACGCCGACGCCTGGCAGGAACTGGAAAGCTATGACCTGCCCTTTGTGCCCGAGGTGTGGGGCGAGGCCTGCCTACCCTTCAGCGGGGATGTGGAGATCACGCTGCCGTCCGGGCAGGACGCGGATGCCACCATCTGGCTCATTCAGGACAGGCCCGTGCCCTTCCGGCTGGTAGCCCTCATGGCCGACGTGGACTTCGGCGAGAACTGAGCGGGGGAAGCACTATGGCAATGAGCGCGGCGGCAGTCACGGCCATCAGCCTGGCGAGCACGGCCCTGAGCACGGGCATGGGCGTCTATCAGGCCATCGGCCAGAGCAAGACACAGCAGGCGCAGATGGAGGCCCAGTCCAAGCAGGCGAAATACTAGGCGGACATCGCCCGCCAGAACCAGCAGCTCGCCGAGGAGCAGGCCAGTGTCCAGCGCCGCGAGGGCTATGAGAACATGACTGCCAAAAGGCAGGAGACCGCGCGGCTCATCGGCAGGCAGCGGGCGGCCATGGGCGCGTCCGGCGCCAGCGTGGATGTGGGCAGCAACCTCGATTTGCAGGCGGACACGGCGGCGCAAGGCGAGATGGACGCCATCAGCCTTTACCACAAGGGGCAGGACGCGGGCTACCAGACGCAGCTCCAGGGCTGGAACTACGGGCAGGAGGCGGCAGGGCACGAGGCCAACGCCGCGGCCTATGCCTCGGCGGCGGACAAGGCCGGGAGCAACGGCTGGATGAACGCGGCGGGCACGGCCCTCGGCGGTATCGCGGCCATAGGGAGCACCTGGGGGAAATATCAGGCAAGCGAGGACAGCTATACCACGCTCTGGGACAAGGTGACGCCGGAGACGCTCACCATGCGGCACCCCTCGGGCAAGACCGCCACCATCAGGACGCGCTAGGAGGGCGGCATGGCAGGCGTGTATGGCAACATGATGATCCCGCTCAAGCCGCGCGGCGGGGCGCTCCCGGAATATCAGGGCAACGGCGCGCCCTATGTGCCCGGCTCCGGCATGGGCGGCCGGCTTTCCGGCGAGGGCGCGCGGGTGGCCGCGGCTGCCGTCAAGGTGGCGGCGCAGGCCGATGCGGACCGCGGCGCGGCCGTGGCCGGGCTTGCGAAGGCGGCGGACCATGCCGTGCAGGTGGGCCTCAAGGCCTATGGCGACTATGAATCCGCAGTGGCGCAAAATGCCTTCAATCACTACCAGCAGGAGGAAATGCGGCTCCGCGCTGAGCTCAACACGCTGGAAGGCAAGAATGCCCTGGGCTCGGAAGGCGTGGAAGCCCGGCTTGCCCGCTGGCGCGCGGACGCCCGTGAGCGCCTGGGCACGGAGCTCGGCGACATCGGCCACCGCATGTTCAGCCGCGCGGCCGACAAGCTGGACGCCCAAAGCGACGCCTGGGCCGTGGGCAAGGTCAACAAGGAAAATATCGCCTTCCAGAACACGGTGAGCGAGGGCAGCATCCTCAACGCCCGCAACCTCGCCCTGGAGAATCCCGGGGACGAGGCGGCGCTCGCCAATGCCGTGGGCATCATCAAGGCGGAATACGAGCGCATGGGCGCCCGCAGCGGCTGGGACGAGGGCTTCCGGGACGCCAAGTTTGCCGAGGTGCGGGGGAAACTCGTAGGCGACATGATTTCCGGCGCGCTGGCCGGGGACCAGCTCGGATCGGCGCAGACACTGCTCCGCCGCCACGGGGACGAGCTCGGGCCGCTCAAGGGGCAGCTTGAGGCGCGCATCCGCGCCAAGGGGCGCGAGCTGGAGAGCCGGGCGCGCACCCGGCAGGTGAATGACTTTCTCACCGCCACGGCGGAGATGGACCCGGTGGAGGGCCTGCAACTGGCGGAACAGCAGTTCGCCAAGGACCCTATCATGCGAGACGCGGCCTGCTCGGGCATCATGCACAGGGCGCAGATGAAGGCGCAACGGGAGGACTTCATCGCGCGGCAGCAGCTGAAGCAGATGGAAGGCAGAATGGTAGAGATTGTGAATACCATGTCACCCGCCGAAAGCTATGCGGAGCTTCAGAAGATGCAGATGGAGCTTCCGCTGGATAAGCGGGAAGCCTTCTGGAAGATCGTCAACAACCTCCGCAATCCGGGGCGCCATAATGACGAGCTGGCCGTCTTGGATGTCAATGACCGCCTTGAGGCTGGCGAAGAATTTGACATCCGCGCGGAGTACGGCTCACGCCTCACGCCCGCCACGGTGAGGAAATTCGAGAGCAAGGCCTACAAGGAGGCGCTGCCCTCCATCATGACCACTTTTGATGCCAAGGCCGATGAATGGCTTGGCGTGGATGAGAACAAGGAATTTGCCAAAAGGTTTGGCGCAGGCTCGCGGAGTGCCCTGAAGGCGCTCTTCCTTTCGCAAACGGACGCGGACGAAAAGAAGGATGCCCCGCGTTTGCGCCGGGAACTCGATGAATTCTTCAAGAATATCGCTCTGGAAAAGCCGGGGTTCTTCTACAACAGCGATGTGGAGACGGCGCAAGGGCTTGTGCCCCGCGTGCTTGACAGACACCCCGGCATACGGCCGAAGCAGGGGACGCCCGAATACGGCGAGGTTACAGCAGCGCTGAAGGCGGCGAATATCCCGCCCAAGGGGGCGTGGGGAAGCTATACGGATAAGCAGCTCGCCGATGGCTTCCAGTCTTTGCTGGCGCAGAAGAGGAGAAGCGCGGAATGAGCCAGAATCTCGACATCGACGCCTTCCGCAAGGCCTACTATGCGCGCACGGAGGGGCAGGAAGAATCGGGCATCGAGCAGAATCTGGAGCGGCTGGCAGGCATGGCTGGCTATGTTCCGCCCGAGGCCGAGCCTTCCACACAAGCTCAGGGCGAATCCTCCATCAGTCAGAATCTTGAACGCTTGGCGGGCATGGCCGCCTATGTGCCCCCCGACGTGCAGGAGGCCCGGCAGGATACCACCGGCGAACCCGGCATGGCGCTTCCCGCGGAAAAGGTGGCCGAGGTTTTTGCGGAATGGAAAACGCCCATCGAGGCCCGCGCGGAGTATGAGGCATCCACACTGGGGGAGACACTGGATGCGGTAGAACTGCCCGATGAGGAGACCTTCGCCCTGAAGGCCCTCAACGAGACAGCCCTCCCCGACGCCCGGCCATTTTCCATCAGTCCGGGCAATGGGATGAGCCCAGGCGATATGGATATCCATCTCGCCCGGATGCGGCATCGGGGTGTGATATTTGACAGGCGCTCGTTTGATTGGAATCTCCAGACCGTGCACGCCTTGCACAACAGCCTCAAAACCAACGCTTTCGAGTTGAAAAGGCTCGCGGACAGGTCGGAACTCCCTTACAGCGTTGTGGAGGATGACCCAGACTTCGCACGCAAGAAAATTCTTTCTGACGAACATGCGGAGCGTCTCAGGCTCTTTGCCCAGAAAAACGAAATCCCGAACACCATAGACTTTCTGCGCCAGCGCGACCCGGTTGAGCAGGTGGCGCTCACCAGCGACGTGGCGCTGGCTGCGCTCGAGAAAGACCTGCCTTCAAGCGAGCGGGGATTTTTTGAGACCGGCTACATCGGCGCGGCGCGCAATGCCTGGGCATACGGCATGATGGCGCGGGAGCTGGGCAATCTCGGCGTCAAGTGGATGGACGGGAGCATCACTGACGAAGAACGCGCGCGCCTTGACGTGCTGCAAAAGACGCTGGCTTATGGGCATGAGCAGCGCAAAAATCAAGCCCTGCTTGAGCGCATGGTCCGCGGCACGGTGGAGTCCGTAGGTGTGCCGCTCTACGGCGGCTTGGAAGGCTCGTTGGAATTTCTCGGGCGTTACGGCAAGGAGGGGCTTGCCGGCGGCGCCATGCTCGGCGCGGGCATCGGCTCGGCCGCCGGCGGCGTGGGAGCCGTGCCGGGCGCAATAGCCGGCGGCCTCACCGGGCTTGGGGCCGTCGCGCAGGCGGGCTTTGTCAATGACATGGCGCGGCAGGAGGGCGCGCAGACTTTCCTCACGCTCATGGACAAGGGCGTGCCGGAAGAGCTGGCGCGCGTGCTCGCCATCGGGGCCGGGGCCGCCAAGGGCGCGCTGGAATATGTGGGCCTGAAGCAGCTCGGCAAGGTCTTTCCCGGCGCGGAGCGCTTTCTCACGCGCGAAGCGGCGAACGCGGCCCTCGCCGCCATCAAGAAAAATCCCTCCCTTGCGGCCGCCGTGGGCGAAGGCGCGCTGGCCTTCCTGCGTGGCGTCACGGGCGAGACGGCGACGGAAGTCATGCAGGAGGGCGTGGACATTGCCGCCGAGGAAGCGGGGCGCAGACTTTCCGGCATCAATGAGGCCGCGCCCTCGGCCGGGGAAATCGTCGGGCGCCTCGCGGAAACCACCGTGCAGACCGTGGAAAACACGGCCCTCATCGCTGGATTCGGGGGCATCAATCGCGGCGTGTACCAGCACAGGCGCGCCCTGAAGCTGGGGGATTTGCAGGAGACACAAAGCAAGACGCTGGACACGGTTGCCGAGGCTGTCCAGAAATCCCCGGTCATGAAGGATATGCCCGGCACGGGCGAGGCCTTGCTGGAGCACCTGGCCGAGGGAGGCGTGCTGCCGAAGCAGATATTCATCGGGCCCGAGGCGGTGCAGCAGACTTTCTTCCAGACGGAGGACCCGGAGCGCATGGCGGCCGCGGCGGCTATGGGCATCACGCCCGAGAGCCTTGAGGAAAACCTCACCCTGGGGACGGACGTGGCCGTGGACATTGCCACGGCCTCCGAGCACATCCTGAAAGACCCGGAGCTCTATGCGGCCCTCAAGCCGGATATGCGCCTTGCGCCGGACATGCTCACCGACGCCGAGGTGGAAGACCTCACGGCCATGAGCGCGGACGCGCAGGCAAGGCTCGACTATCTCAACGACATCCTTGCCCCGCTCTCCGAGGAGGTTGCGGACGCGGAAAACCGCTACCAGCAGCGCATGGAGATCGCCGAGCCCTACATGGAGCAGTGGCGCGCTGCCGGATATACCGAAAACCAGGCCGAGGCCTTCGGGCTTGTGCTGGCGGCCAATGCCGAGCGCATGGCCCCGCTCTTCGGCAAGACCCCGCAGGAATATCTCGAGGAGCGGCTGGCTGGGTATTTCGGCATGACGCAGGAGGAATTTGAGAACCTGCACGAGGGCGGCCTCGACGCCCTGTTTGAAAACAGGGAGACCGCGGCCCTGTTGCAGGAAATGGGCGTCAAACGCGGCATGAGCCACAATGCTCGGCGCCGCGCCCTCCAGCCGGAATTTGCCTACGTCTATGGCAAGGTGAGCCCCGAGAGCGTCCAGAACCTCTACGGCATGGAGCGCTACAAGGAACTGCGCCGCCAGTTCGGGGCCGGCTTTTTCGCCAAGAAAGGCGAGGGCATCCTCATTGACGTTTTGGCCCACGGCTTCATGAGCGAGGAGCGCGGGGCCTATGACCAGAACCGCGACGCCGTGGACGTGGACGAGTTCGCGGAAAAGGTGTTCATGCCCCATGATGAATTTGAGGGCGGCATCGGCTCAATGCTGCGCGGGGGAACACTCTGGCAGGAGCAGACGGCCGAGGAGAAACTGGTGCAGGATGTGGCCGCATGGGAGCAACAGGTGGAAGCCCTTGAAAAGGGTTCACTGGATATGCGCTCCGAAATGACCATGCTCACGCAGACGCCCCTTGTCATGCAGCTCGTGGGCGCAAAAGATCTGCCTGTAAAGATTGCCCCCGGCAAGCTCAAAAAGGCAATGGCAAAGCATGGGCTGTCGTACGATGTCATTCGGCAGATACCCGCGGCGCTGGCCGACCCCATAATGATTTTCGCCTCTGCGACTCACGCGGGCGACCTGGTGATGATGCTGGACATCCGGGACAGCGAGCGGAATGGCGCTACGGTAAATGTGCCCATTGCGCTGTCGTTGACTGATGCTGGCGGCTATGAGGCCAACATCGCCACAACGGCATTCGGGCGCAGAAAGAGTGGCAAGGGTGCACCTGATAACCAGTGGTTTGTCAGGCAAATGGAACAGGGAAACTTGCTCTATAGGAACAATAAAAAAAGCCGGGACTGGGCGCGCACTTCCAGGGTGCAATTCCCTGGGGCGAACTCACGCACAATCACGGCTAGAAAGAAAATAGTTACCGACGCCGACCTTGTCAAGCTGCGCCAGAAAAAGCCCGCGTATTATCAGAACAAAAAACCCATAGAGGTGAGCAGCAAGGCGCTTGGCGTTCCTGACGGGTCACCTATCCGAGAATATAGGAA
>CAMWVJ010000064.1 GCA_947177645.1 uncultured Desulfovibrio sp. | reverse complement strand
CCGCCCCCCCCCCCCCCCCCCCCACCCCCCCCCCCCGCGCCCCCCCCCCCCCCCCCCCCCCCCCCCCCCCCCCCCCCCGCCCCCCCCCCCGGCCCGGCGCGGGCCGCGGCGAACGTGCCAGGCGCTCCCAGACGCCCTTTCTTGGCCTTCTCCTTCAGGCCGGGCGCCGACCTGGCCCCTTGCTGAGGCCGTGCCTCGGGCGCCGTCCTGCGGCCGCTGTGTTTGAAGCGGCCAGCACCGGCGTGGGCGCCTGCGCGCCGGATTTTGAATATTTATTGAATTTTCAATAACTATTCGCGGCCCAACTGCGGGAATTGCTTGGCTCCCGCCCGGCGCATCCCGTATGCTGCGGCACGGAGGGGGCGCCGGCGCGTGTCCGGGAAAGGCCGGGGCAGGGCTTTCCGGGGGCCGCGGGCGCTGTTTTTCGGGAACGAGGTTTCCCCGCACATTTGAGAGAAAGGTTGGACTTCTATGCCGTGGATCCAGAATTACATCACCGTGGGCGGGAGCACCGTGGGCTCGGCCTGCGTGGCGGCCATCCCGCTGCTCATCCTCTTTTACATGCTGGCCGTGCGCAAGGCCAAGGGCCATATCGCCGCGGCGGCCGGCCTCATCGGCGCGCTCATCGTGGCCGTGGCCGTGTGGGACATGCCCGTGGGCCTCGCCATCAGCTCCACGCTCATGGGCGCGGCCTTCGGCCTCTTCCCCATCGTCTGGATCGTGGTCACGGCGGTGTGGGTCTACAACATGACCGTGGAGTCCGGCGAGTTCGAGATCATCAAGGATTCGCTGGCCCGCCTCACCGATGACCGGCGCCTCCAGGCCCTGCTCATCGCCTATGCCTTCAGTTGCTTCATCGAGGGCACGGCCGGCTTCGGCACGCCCGTTGCCATCGCCGCGGCCATGCTGGTGGGCCTGGGCTTCACCCCGCTCTGGGGGGCGGGCATCGCGCTCATCGCCAACACCGCGCCCGTGGCCTTCGGCGCCATCGGCGTGCCGATCATCGTGGCGGCGTCCGTGTCCGGCCTCGATCTCATGTCCGTAAGCTCCATCGCCGGCCGCCAGCTCTCGCTGCTCGCGCTCATCGTGCCCATGTGGGTCTGCGTGACCATGTGCGGCTTCAGGCGCAGCATGGAGGTCTTCCCGGCCATCGTGGTCTCGGGCGTATGCTTCGCGGGCATGGAATTTTTGCTCTCCAACTTCCACGGCCCGACCCTGCCGGACATCGGCTCGGCCATCGCCACCATCGTGGGCCTCGTGCTGCTGCTCAAGGTCTGGCGGCCGAAGCAGACCTACCGCTTCCCCGGCGAGGGCGACTCGAAGCTCGAAGGCGACGGCTTCCCCGCGGCCGTGGTCATGCGCGCCTGGGGACCGTATCTGGTGCTCGCGGTCTTCGTGTTCTTCTGGGGCCTCCCGGAATTCAAGAAGGTGCTCAACGCCGTGCCCGGCGCCATCTTCACCTTCGGCTGGCCCGGCCTTGACGGCGAGGTGCTCAAGACCGCGCCCATCGTCAAGGAAAACGCGGTCTACGCCGCCAAGTACACCTTCAACTGGCTCTCGGCCGGCGGCACGGCCATTTTGCTCTCCGGCCTCGTGTCGGTGCCGCTCATGCCGCGCTACGGCTTCGGCCGCGCCATCGCGTGCTTCTTCCGCACCATCCGCCAGCTCATCCTGCCCATCATCACCATCGCCCTGATCCTGGGCCTCGCGTATCTGATGAATTACTCGGGCATGAGCGCTACCCTGGGCCTGGCCTTCACGCTTACAGGCGGCTTCTTCCCCTTCTTCGCGCCCATTTTGGGCTGGCTCGGCGTGTTCCTCACCGGGTCGGACACGTCCTCCTGCGCGCTCTTCGGCGGCATGCAGCGCGACACGGCCGTGGCCGTGGGCATGAACCCCGACCTCGCCGTGGCGGCCAATGCCTCGGGTGGCACCACGGCCAAGATGATTTCGCCGCAGTCCCTCTCCGTGGCCACGGCGGCCACCGGCATGGTGGGCGAGGAGGGCAACCTCTTCCGCTTCACCATTTTGCACAGCATCGGCATGACCATCCTGCTCTGCGTGCTCACCTGGCTGATGGCCGGGCCGCTTGCCTGGATGCTGCGCTAGCCTGAGACACCGCACCTTCGCACAAGGAGGCCCGTTCCGCAGCTGCGGGGCGGGCCTCCTTGCATTTTAAGGAGCGAAGGCAAATATGAATCAAAAACGGATTGCAAGTCGATTACGGTTTAGCCCCAACCGTCATTTTGAGTCTGAATCGGTTTGAATTTGCGGCGCGGCGGCGCTGGAGCTGAAACTGCGTGCCGACAACTTATCGATATATAAGGCTAAAATGAGCCTGTGCCATCTGGCACAAGGCTTGCTATTTCAGACACGGCCCTGTGGTCCGGGAGGGTACCGCCGGGCCTAAATCATGCGGAATCCGACGCCGCCCCCGGATGTGCCGGTCGGGCATCCCCTGCGGCGCCAAGCACTCAATCGGAGGAAGAAATGGCGCAGTCCTTCAACGCCGCCGAGCTGATCGCGGACGACAAGAAGTACGTCTGGCATCATCTCACCCAGCACAAGGTCTATGAAAAGTCCGATCCCATCATCTTTGTCAAGGGCGAAGGCATGCGGGTCACGGACATCAACGGCAAGCAATACCTGGATGCGGTCTCCGGCGGCGTCTGGACGGTCAACCTGGGCTACGGCAACGAGACCCTGTGCAAGGCCGTGAGCGACCAGATCAAGGAGCTTTGCTACTTCGCCAACGGCTACGGCAACATCCCCACCATCCGCTTCTCCAAGAAGCTCATCGAGAAGATGCCGGGCCTCTCCCGCGTCTATCTCTCCAATTCCGGCTCCGAGGCCAATGAAAAGGCCTTCAAGATCGTGCGCCAGATCTCGCAGCTCAAGCACGGCGGCAAGAAGTACAAGATCATCTACCGCAACCGCGACTACCACGGCACCACCATCACCACGCTTTCCGCCTGCGGCCAGGAAGAGCGCAAGATGCAGTACGGCCCCTTCACCCCGGGCTTCGTGGAATTCCCGGCGTGCTCGGTCTACCGCTCGCCCTATCCGGCCGGCACCACCAACCTGGGCGAAAAGTTCGCCCTCGAGCTTGAGAAAGTGGTGCAGGCCGAAGACCCGGACACCGTGGGCGCGGTCATCCTCGAGCCCATCACCGCCGGCGGCGGCGTCATCGTGCCCCCGGACGGCTATTTTGAGACCATCACCGAGATCTGCAAGAAGTACGGCCTTCTGCTCATCATCGACGAAGTGGTCTGCGGGCTCGGCCGCACCGGCAAGTGGTTCGGCTACCAGCACTTCAACGTCAAGCCCGACATCGTGACCATGGCCAAGGGCGTGGCCGCGGGCTACGCGCCCATCTCCTGCACGGTGACGACCGAGGAGGTCTTCCAGGACTTCATCGCCGACCCCTCCGACCGCGAAGGCTACTTCCGCGACATCAGCACCTTCGGCGGCTGCACCTCCGGCCCGGCCGCGGGCTACGCCAACCTGTGCTACATGGAAGAGCACAACGTGCTCGACAACGTGGTCAAGATGGGCGAGTACCTGCTCAACGGCTTGAAGGAGCTGGAGAAGAAGTACGAGATCATCGGCGACGTGCGCGGCAAGGGCCTCTTCTGCGGCCTCGAGCTCGTCAAGGACCGCGCCACCCGCGAGCCCGTGTCCGAAGCCGTGGCCGGCGCCGTGGTGGCCGAGTGCATGAAGCAGGGCGTCATCATCGGCAAGACGAGCCGCAGCTTCCGCGAGTTCAACAATACCATCTGCCTCGCCCCGGCGCTCATCACCACCACGGTGGAGCTTGACGAGATCCTCAAGGCGCTCGACAACGCCTTCAAGGTGGTCAAGGCCTAGTTGTTCCGGCGGGCCGGGGCCTTGGCGGGCGCCCGGCCCCTTGTCATGCACCAGCAAGCAATCGAAGGAGCCATTCCCATGAAATTTACCGGTATGACCATCGGCGTGCCCACGGAAATCATGCCCGGCGAGCGCCGCGTGTCGTCCACCCCCGAGACCGTGAAGAAGATGGTGGACGACGGCGCCGTCGTGCTCGTGCAGGCGGGCGCGGGCGAGGGCTCGTTCTTCTCCGACGACCAGTACAAGGCCGCGGGCGCCACCATCGTGGAGCGCGCCAAGGACATCTTTGACAAGGCCGACGTCATCCTCAAGGTGAAAGAGCCGCTCTTCAACGAGAAGGAAGGCATGCACGAGAGCGACATGCTCCGCGACGGCCAGTACCTCATCACCTTCCTGCACCCCGCCGCCCCGGTGAACCGCGAGCCCATGCGCAAGCTGCGCGACACGGGCTGCATCAGCATCACCCTTGACGGCATCCCGCGCATTTCCCGCGCCCAGAGCATGGACGCCCTGACCTCCATGAGCACCGTGGCCGGCTACAAGGGCGTGCTCATGGCCGCGAGCTACCTCGCCAAGTTCATGCCCATGATCGGCACGGCCGTGGGCGTCATCAAGCCCGCCAAGGTCGTGGTCATCGGCACGGGCGTGGCCGGCCTCCAGGCTGTCGCCACCGCCAAGCGCCTCGGCGCCGAAGTGACCGCCATCGACATCCGCCCCGACGCCGCCGAGCAGGCCCGCAGCCTGGGCGCCAAGTCCGTGGACACGGGCGTGCCGAAGGAAGTGGCCATCGGCGAGGGCGGCTATGCCCAGCGCCTGCCCGACGAGTGGCTGAAGAAGGAGATCGAGGCCATCAAGCCCGTGGTGAAGGACGCCGACGTGGTCATCCTCACGGCCCTCATCCCCGGCAAGCTCGCCCCGGTGCTCATCACCGAGGAGATGGTCAAGTCCATGAAGCCCGGCTCGGTCATCGTTGACATCGCCATCGACCAGGGCGGCAACTGCGCCGTCACCAAGGCCGGCGAGGAAGTCGTGGTGGACGGCGTGACCGTCAGCGGCATCAAGAACATCCCGGGCATGATGCCCACCAGCTCCACCTGGATGTTCGCCAACAACATCTACAACCTGCTTGCCTACCTCACCAAGGACGGCAAGATCGAGCTCGACCGCAACGACCCCATCGTGGCCTCCTCCTTGACCACCATCAACAAGGAGATCGTCCACGCCGGGGCCAAGGAAGCCGGCGTGTAGCACCGCATTGGCAAGGGCGCGCTTCCCGACGGGGCGGCGCGCCCTTCTCGTATCCGCCGTCCGGCACCACCCTTTCGCATTCGCGGAGGCATTCCCTTGACCACGTTCATCCTCATCCTGGTCTTTATCGCCGCCCTCGTCATCGGCTACAAGGTGCTGAGCCACATCCCGAGCCTTTTGCACACGCCGCTCATGTCGAGCATGAACGCTCTTGACGGCGTTATCATCCTGGGCGCGCTCACGGCCACGCACCTCGCCACCACCGCGCTGGGCGCGTTCTTCGGCGGCGTCGCCATCGCGCTCGCCATCACCAACGTCTTTGGCGGCTTCGACATCACCAACAAGATGCTGAAGATGATCGCCGGCAAGAAGCGCTAGGCCACACGCCCCGCGCCCGCCGCCACCATCCCAGGGAGATACTCCGCGCATGAGCTCTTTCGCCTATTACATCATTGCCACGGTGCTGGCCGTCGCCATCCTCTACGGGCTGCACCTGATGAGCAACGTCAAGACCGCCGTCCGGGGCAACGCCATCGCCGCCCTGGCCATGGCCCTCGCCATCCTCATCACCATGCTGAGGGACGATTCCTTCGGCTCGGTCACGCTCTGGGGGGCCATCGCCGCAGGCATGGCTTTCGGCCTCTTCCTCTCCAACAAGGTCAAGATGATCCAGATGCCGCAGCTCGTGGCCTTTCTCCACGGCTTCGGCGGCGGCGCGGCCGCGCTGGTGGGCCTCATCATGCTGGTGGACGTGGGGCCGGAATCGGCCTTCCACCGCATCGACGCCTGCCTCGCGCTGTGCTCGGGCATGACCACCATCGCCGGCTCCTTCGTGGCCGCGGGCAAATTGCACCAGGTGCTGCCGCAGCGGCCCATCGTGCTGCCCAATCATAGCCGCATCGTCAACATCCTCCTGGGCATCATGGGCGTGGCGCTGGTCATCTACAACATCGCGCCCGACTTCCTGCCCTGGCTCATGATCGGCCTCATGTTCGTGACCGGCGCGCTCTTCGGCGTGGTCTTCACCCTGCGCGTGGGCGGCGCGGACATGCCCATCACCATTTCGCTGCTCAACTCCATGGGCGGCATTTCCTGCGCCATCGCGGGCTTCGCCGTGGCCGACCCGCTGCTCATCGCCGTGGGCGGCATCATCGGCTCGGCGGGCTACATGCTCACCCGCGTCATGTGCAAGGCCATGAACCGCCGGCTCATGCCCATCCTTCTGGGCGAGTCCTCGGTGGCCGGCAAGAAGCCCGGCGCGGCCCCTGCTGCCGCCGCTCCGGCCGCCCCCAAGTCCCCGGCCGGGCCTTCGGGCGCTGCCGCCGCGGCCCCTGCCGCTGACGCCGCCAATGACGATGCCAAGATAGCGAAGCTGCTGCGCGGGGCAAAGCGCGTCATCATCGTGCCCGGCTACGGCATGGCCCTGGCGCAGGCGCAGCATCAGGTCAAGCAGCTCGCCGACGCGCTGGA
>CAMWVJ010000063.1 GCA_947177645.1 uncultured Desulfovibrio sp. | reverse complement strand
CCCGTAGACCTGCCCCTCGATGCCGTTGGAGGCCAACAGGTCGCGAAGCAGCGCCACCACCTTGTCGATGATGTGCTTTTCCACCACCTGATGCGTTTCGAGCCAGTGGTCGATCTGGTTGTAGATGTCGGGGCGAAGATACTTGAAGCTCAGGTCCTCGAGGCGGCGCTTGAGCACATTGAGGCCCAGGCGGTTGGCGAGCGGCGCGTAAATATCCATGGTTTCCTGAGCGATGCGCCGCTGCTTGTGGGCCTTCTGGAAATCAAGGGTCTGCATGTTGTGCAGCCGGTCGGCCAGCTTGACCATGAGCACGCGCATGTCATGGCTCATGGCGAGGATCATCTTGCGGATGTTCTCGGCCTGGGCCTCCTCCTTGTTTTCAAAGGGGATCATGCTGATCTTGGTCACGCCGTCAACGATGTCGGCCACGTCCTCGCCGAAATTCTCGTCGATCTCCTCGATGGTCGCCTTTGTGTCCTCCACAGTGTCGTGGAGCAGCCCGGCTGCCACGGTGGATTCGTCAAAGCCCATTTCCGCGAGCGTGGAGGCCACGGCCAGCGGGTGCGAAAGATAAGGCTCGCCCGAAAGCCGCGTCTGCCCGGCGTGCGCGGTGGCCGCATAGACATAGGCGTGCTGGATGAGCTCCAGATTGGCGTTCTTGTTGTTGTCGGAAACCTTGTCGAGAACTTCCTGGATGCGGATCATGGCGCCCCCGCGGGCCTGGAGAATGCGCCAACAGGAACGGCGGCCGGAAAGCCTGATGCCGCGCGCTGCAGCGCATGTTTGCAGTTTCGTTTGACTATGTTCCGACAGCAAGCCCTTGTCAACGGCGGGGCTCGGGCTGCGGCCAGCCCCGTGGCTTCGGGGAAAGGAAGGGGAAACAGACGGGCTGAGAAATTAAAGCATTACCTTAAATATGAGCGGAGCAGCCGCCTCCCACCCCTGCCGAATCTTGTGTTTGTCACCGCGATTGACTAGGCTTGGGACGGCGGGCGCGAGAGTTTTTGCTTTTCCCTGCCTGTCCAACCCTCACCAAGGAGTAACCATGTTCAAGCACATAGCCGCCCTGGCCCTCGTCCTCTGCATGGGCGCCCCGGCCCTTGCGGCGGAGAAAGCGGCCACTGATGAGGCAGCCCCGGCAGCCGCCGGGGACAAGGCCCCCCAGGCTGCGGAAACGCCGGCACCGGCCAATCCCGGCGAACTGAGCTGCAAATACTACACTGTCACCATGCCTGATGACTGGAAGGCCGTCATGGCGCCCACGGAAAACCAGGGCATGATCAACGCCGTCTTCGCGCGCACGGCGGGGAGTGCCGTCGTCCCCATGGTGGTGGCGCCGCGCGGCGTGGCGGACGGCAAGATGATCGCCGGCATGTTCGCCGAGCAGTTCAAGGCGGAAAAGCCCCCGGTGGAAAAGAACGGGCAGTTCACCTTTTCCTTCACGGAACAGGGCATGCCCTGTCAGGCCTGGGTGACCACCGAGGGTGATGTGTTCATGGTCACGACGATCAAGGGCAACCGCAAGGAAGGGCAGGCCTTCCTCAAGCAGCACGTCAAGAGTGAGGAGTACGCCAAGCTCCTGCCGCAATAGCCGAGTTGCACGCCGGGCGCGGCCAGAGTGTGTCGCGCCCGGGGGCGGCCTGGTTGTCACGAGGCCTGGAACTCGGGCCTGAGCAGCGGGAAGAGGATGACCTCCCGGATGGAGGGCGAATCGGTGAGCAGCATCACCAGGCGGTCGATGCCCACGCCCTGCCCCGCCGCCGGGGGCATGCCGTATTCGAGGGCGCGCAGATAGTCTTCGTCCATGCTGTGCGCCTCGTCGTCGCCGGCCTCCCGCTCGCGCTTCTGCTCCTCAAAGCGCAGGCGCTGGTCAACGGGGTCATTGAGCTCGGAAAAGGCGTTGGAGAGCTCGCGCCCGGTGATGAAGAGCTCGAAGCGGTCGGTTATCTCGGGCCGCGCGTCATTGCGGCGCGAGAGCGGCGAGATGGCCGTGGGATAATGATAGATGAAGTGCGGCTGGATGAGCTTGTCTTCCACATCCAGATCAAAGAGCTTGGCCTGGAGCTTTTCCAGACACTCGTTTTCAAGGATCTTTTCACCGCGTTCGCGGATATACGCCTTCACCTTGTTGTAATCATTGTAAAATTCCGGCTTGTGGCCGCCAATCTTGGTCAGTGAGTCATAAAAGCTCATGCGGTGCCAGTGGCCCGGCGTGAGGTCGATCTGCTCGCCCTGGTAGGTCACCACGGTGCCCCCGCAGACCTTGCGCGCGATGTGGGCGAAAAGCTGCTCGGTGAAGTCCATGAGGTCTTCAAAGGTGGCATAGGCCCAGTAAAATTCACACATGGTGAATTCCGGGTTGTGGCGCGTGTCGATGCCCTCGTTGCGGAAGTTGCGGTTGAGCTCGAAGACCTTTTCAAAGCCGCCCACGAGCAGGCGCTTCAGGTAGAGCTCGGGCGCGATGCGCAAAAAGAGCTCAAGGTCGAGGGCATTGTGGTGCGTCTTGAAGGGCTTGGCCGTGGCGCCGCCGGCAATGGGCTGCATGACCGGGGTCTCCACCTCCATGAAACCGTGGTCTTCCATGAAGCGACGGAACTCGCGCACGATGAGGCTGCGCTTGATGAAGATCTCGCGGCTGCGCGGCGTGACGATGAGGTCCACATAGCGCTGCCGGTAGCGGGTCTCCATGTCCTTCAGGCCGTGGTATTTTTCCGGCAGGGGCCGCATGGAGCGGGAAAGCAGGCGCAGGGAGCGGCAGGCGATGGTCAGCTCGCCGGTCTTCGTGCGGAAAAGATGCCCGGAAACGCCCACGATGTCGCCCACATCGAGCTTCTTGACGATCTTGTAGGTGTCTTCGTCCAGATCCTCGCGCGAGGCATAGCACTGGATATTGCCGCTCTGGTCCATGAGGTGGAAGAAGGCCACCTTGCCGAAAGAACGCAGGGAGACGATGCGCCCGGCCACGGCAAAGACATCCTCGGTGACCTCCAGCGCCTCGCCCTCGAGCTGGCCGTATTTCTCGAGCACCCAGGCGATGGAGTGCTCCTTGCGGAAGTCGTTGGGGAAGAGCGGTGTGCCGCTGTCGAGCAGGTCACAGGCCTTGGTGACGCGGTTCTTGATGACTTCGTTGAGCTCGTTGCGCCCGGCGAAACTTTCGAGCATGGGCATGAAGTACGCCGCATGCGGCGACTTGGTGCCCAGCTTGACCGCCGGCTTTGCGCCCTTTTTCTTTTGTTCCCGTTCGTCCACGCTCAAGCCCCCTTCCGTCTCCCCTCGCCTTCCGCCGCGCGGCCATGGCCGCAGATTCCTCCCGCGCGGAAAGTAGGCCAAGGTATGCCATTCGTACAGGAGCGTCAAGACGCGCACCCGGAAGCCATTGCCAAGAACCGAAAGAATGTTATATGGAAAGGGACTTGCGCCCCCCGGGCGCCCTGCGGTCACGCGCGCGCCAGGCTGGCGCGGCCAAATGGCAACGGAGGCAGTATTGAACCAGTTTAGCCGCAACCTGATGCTCTGGGCGGCGATCGTCCTGGCGATGGTGATGCTTTTCAATATGTTCCAGCAGCCCCAGTCCGGGGCGCAGCGGGTTCCCTTCACGGAGTTTCTGAACAAGGTCGACGACGGCCAGGTGCTCTCCGTGACCATGCAGGGCCAGACCCTCATCGGCAAGACCGCCGACAACAGGAGCATCCAGACCTACGCGCCGCAGGATGCGGGCCTCGTCAACCGCCTCATTGAGAAAAAGGTGGAGATCAAGGCCGAGCCGCCGGAAGAATCCCCGTGGTACATGACGCTTTTGGTCTCCTGGTTCCCCATGCTTCTGCTCATCGGCGTGTGGGTCTTCTTCATGCGCCAGATGCAGAGCGGCGGCGGCAAGGCCATGAGCTTCGGGCGCTCGCGCGCGCGGCTCCTCAACCAGGAGAACGCGCGCGTCACCTTCGCCGACGTGGCGGGCGTGGATGAAGCCAAGGAAGAGCTCTCGGAGGTGGTGGAGTTCCTCTCCAATCCCAAAAAGTTCACGCGCCTCGGCGGCCGCATCCCCAAGGGCGTGCTCCTCGTCGGCCCTCCCGGCACGGGCAAGACGCTGCTCGCGCGCGCCGTGGCCGGCGAGGCCGGGGTGCCCTTCTTTTCCATCTCCGGCTCGGACTTTGTGGAAATGTTCGTGGGCGTGGGCGCTTCGCGCGTGCGCGACCTCTTCGTGCAGGGCAAGAAGAACGCGCCCTGCCTGATATTTATTGACGAGATCGACGCCGTGGGACGGCAGCGCGGCGCGGGCCTCGGCGGCGGCCATGACGAGCGCGAGCAGACCCTGAACCAGCTCCTCGTGGAGATGGACGGCTTTGAGAGCAACGAGGGCGTCATCCTCATCGCAGCCACCAACCGCCCGGACGTGCTCGACCCGGCCCTGCTGCGCCCCGGCCGCTTCGACCGGCAGGTGGTGGTGCCCACGCCCGATTTGCGCGGGCGCCGGCGCATCCTCGAAGTGCACACCAAGCGCACCCCGCTCGACCCCGGCGTGGACCTTGACGTGCTCGCGCGGGGCACGCCGGGCTTTTCCGGCGCGGACCTCGAAAACCTCGTCAACGAGGCGGCGCTCCAGGCGGCGAAGCTCAACCAGAGCCGGCTCGACATGCGCGACTTCGAGTTCGCGAAAGACAAGGTGCTCATGGGGCGCGAGCGGCGCAGCCTCATCCTCTCCGATGAGGAAAAGCGCATCACCGCCTATCACGAGGGCGGCCATGCGCTGGCGGCGCGGCTTTTGCCCGGCTCCGACCCGGTGCACAAGGTCACCATCATCCCCCGCGGGCGCGCCCTCGGTGTGACCATGCAGCTCCCTGAAGAAGACCGCCACGGCTATTCGCGCACCTATCTGCGCAACAACCTCGTCGTCCTGCTCGGCGGCCGCGTTGCCGAGGAGCTCATCCTCGACGACATCACCACAGGCGCCTCCAACGACATCGAGCGCGTCACGCGCATGGCCCGCAAGATGGTCTGCGAATGGGGCATGAGCGAGGCCATCGGCACGCTCTCCATCGGAGAGACCGGCGAAGAGGTCTTCATCGGCCGCGAGTGGGTGCAGAACAAGAACTTCAGCGAGGATACGGCTCGCCTTGTGGATGCCGAGGTCAAGCGCATCGTGGAGGAAGCCCACGCGCGCTGCCGCAAGCTCCTTGAGGACAATGCCGACACCCTGCACCGCATCGCCCGCGCCCTTCTGGAGCGCGAGACCATCACCGGCGACGACCTCGACCTTTTGATGGAAGGCAAGCCCCTCCCCCCTTTGGAAGTCAGCGCCGCTTCCGCCCCGGCGGACGGCGCGACGGGCGCCACCGTGGTGGCCGAGACGACCGACTTCGTGCTCGAGTCGGACGACGCGGCCCCGGCGGACAGCGAGGGAAAGGCACCGGAAAAGCCCGGGGAGCCGGAGCAGGCCCCCGCCAAGGAAGATGCAGCCCCGGCCCGTGGCGAAAGCCCGCAGGACAAAGGCGGAGACGAGGGAAAGAGCGAAGCCCAAGGCAAAAGTGGAGAATGACTCGGGTGCGTAAAAGCTGCGTGTTTCGGCCGCGCAGGGGCCGTTGATGGCGGAGTGCGAAGCGGCGGAGGCTAGGCCCCAGGGGCTGGCGCCCGGCCCCTGGGTGGTTGCCGGCGGCCGGGAACTCAAGCCCGGGACGCCGTATGGCGTCATGGGCATCCTCAACCTCACGCCCGATTCCTTTTATGACGGTGGCCGCCACGATACGGGGCAGGCGGCAATGAGCCAGGCGCAGGCCCTGCGGGATGCCGGCGCCGACCTTCTGGACATCGGAGCGGAGTCGAGCCGGCCCGGCGCGCGGCCTCTCTCGCCGGGGGAGGAGCTGGAACGGCTCGTCCCTGTGCTTCGCGCCGTGCGGGAGCAGATGCCGGGTCAGCCCCTTTCCGTGGATACGGTGCATGCGGCCACGGCCGATGCCGCGCTCGGCATGGGCGCGCTCGTCATCAACGATGTTTCGGCCTGCCGGGCCGACCCTGAGCTCACCGACGTGCTCGTGGAGCGCAAGCCCGGCTATGTGCTCATGCACAGCCAGGGCCGGCCCCCGGACATGCAGGCCGCGCCGCACTATGCGGACGTGTGCGCCGAAGTGCGCGAGTTTTTCGGCCGCGAGCTGGACCGCCTCGTTAGGGCCGGCCTTCCCGAAGACCGCATCGTGCTCGACCCGGGCATCGGTTTCGGCAAGACACTGGCGCACAACCTGGCGCTTTTGGCGCACGCGGGCGAATTTCTGGAGTTCGGGCGCCCGCTTCTCGTGGGCCTTTCCATGAAGTCCCTGTTCGGGGAATTGCTGGGCCTGCCGCTGAGCGAGCGCGGCGCGGCCACGCAAACGGCGTCGGCCCTCCTGTGGGAGCGCGGCGTGTTTTGGCACCGTGTCCATGATGTGGCCGGCGTCACGGGCGCCCTGCGCCTTGCCGCCGCCCTGGCCGGGGCTTAAGGCAGGGCCCACGCGCAAGCGCCCCGGCGCACAAGGAAAACGCATGGTCTTCGAGCACTTCGTCTTTGACTGGCGCGACGCGCTGGACATCGCCCTGGTGAGCCTTTTGCTCTACCAGATCATCCAGCTTTTGCGCGGCTCGCGCGCCCTGGCCGTCCTCACGGGCCTGGGGCTGCTCACCCTGCTCTATTTTCTCGCCCGGGCGCTCGGGCTCTATACCCTCTCCTGGCTTTTGCAATATATCTT
>CAMWVJ010000062.1 GCA_947177645.1 uncultured Desulfovibrio sp. | reverse complement strand
CGGGAAGCGCGTGGGCGCGGGCTTTTTCGGCGGCGTGGCATCCATGCGGTCGCCTTGCCTAATGCTTGAAGGACCGCTGGCCGGTGAAGACCATGGCCACCTGCGGGACGGCCTCGTTGCAGGCCATGATCACCTCGGCGTCGCGCAGGGAGCCGCCGGGCTGGGCGATGGCGGTGACGCCCTGGGCGATGGCCACGTCCACGCCGTCGCGGAAGGGGAAGAAGCCGTCGGACACGAGGCGCGAGCCGGGCAGGCCCCCGCGCGCCTCGCGGGTGCGCGTGCGGATGCCAGTGAGCTTTTCCTCGAGGGTCGGGTCGCCGGCCGCCTTCTGCTCCAGCTCGTAGAGCGAAAGGCCGCATTCGCGGAAGGCGAGGCTGTCCGCATACTTGGTCATGGCCTTGTGGATGGTAAGCTCCACGCAGCCCACGCGGTCCTGCTCGCCGGTGCCGATGGCGACGGTCGCGCCGTCGCGGGCGAAAATCACCGAATTGGAAGTCACGCCCGCCTCCACGGCCCAGGCGAAGCGCAGGTCGGACAGCTCCTTGCGGTCGGGCGCGCGCGCCACGACTTCCACGCCGTCCTTGGTGCGCGCCGTGGCCGGCAGGAAGTCCGCGTCTGTCAGGATGCGGTTCTGAAAGGATTTCTGGACGATGATGCCGCCGTCGGCGAGGCTCTTGATGTCGAGCCACGCCGAACCCACCAGCTCCTCAAGGCGCCCGAGGCCCGGCAGCTCCATGATGCGCAGGTTCTTGCGGCCCTTGAGGATGTCCACCGCGCCCTCCTCGAAGGCCGGCGCGGCCACCACCTCAAAGTAGCTCGCCGCGATGGTCTCGGCGGCCGCCCTCGTGAGCGGCCGGTTGACCACCACCGCGCCGCCGAATGCCGCAATGCGGTCGCTCCAGTAGGCGCGGGTGACGGCCTCGGCCACGCCGCCCTCGGCCTCCGTCACCCAGGCGGCGCCGCAAGGGTTGTTGTGCTTGAGGATGACCGCGGCCGGGCGCTCCGTGAGGTATTGCAGGATGTTGGCGCCGTTGTCCACGTCCGTGAGGTTGGTCTTGCCGGGGTGCTTGCCGGCCTGGATCATCTGCGCCTCGTCCATGCGCGAGACGATGCCGTGCTTTGGGCCGCGCCAGGAAAGGCCGCCGAGCGTGGGCGAGCCTTCCTTGAGGGCGTAGAGGGCGGCGGGCTGGTCCGGGTTTTCGCCGTAGCGCAGGCCCTTTTCCTCGCCGTCGAGTGTCCAGGTGCGCTTTTCATAGACCAGGCGCTCGTCGCCGAGGAGGATGGTCATGGTGTCCGGGAAAGCATCCTTGCGGATGGTGGAATACATGGCTTTGAGGTCGGGCATCGTGCGTCTCCGTGCGCTGGGCGCGGCGTGGGGAGGGGCCGCGCGGGAAGGCGCCACCCTAGCACGAAAGCCGGCGGGGCGCCAGCGGGCGCGTTGACGCGCCCCGCGCGAACCTCTACAAGAAGGCGGAAGGAAGGCAACACAAGGGGGAGGTGCCCGGCGCATGGAAAAACTACTGCTCAAGCTCGCGCGGCAGCTGGACGCCCTGGACGAAGCCTCGCTCATGTCGCTCTGGAGCAAGTACGCCACCCTGACGAGCCGTTTCGAGCCCACCAAGCGCTGGGAGGAGGGGGCGCTCGTCTTTTCGCTCATCCAGGCCAAGCGCTGGAAAAACCAGCTCTTCAACTATTGCTGGCGCGAGCAGCGCCGCCCGCCCGAGGAACGGGGAGGGGAGCGCGGCCACGCGCAGCCCGGCGCACAGCCCGCGGCGGCGACGGAAGGCCCAGCGCCCGCGGACTTCGTGCTCGAGCGGGACGACAGCCCTGCGGCCCCGCCCTGCCGGGTGCTGAGCTTCCGCCCCTTGCGGGAGGACAAGGGCGCCGAAGGTCCCAAGGACCGATGAGGGCGGCCGCCGCCGGCGAAGGCGCTGTATCTTTGCCGCCCCGCACGGCCCCCGCACTGTTGCTGAAGCGGGCAAAATCCGCTAGGCTGCCCGGGACAGGTTGTGGGTTCCCCCTTGCAAGAATGGACGGCGCCGCGCCGTCGCCAACCCCGCACGGGCCTCGCCATGCAAACGTCTTTCACGCGCCGCCAGGGCGCCCCCAATACCATGCTCATCGTGGATGACGACGAGCTGAACCGCGACATCCTCTCCATGATCTTCGAGGCGGAGCACGCCATCCTCCAGGCCGAGAACGGCCAGCAGGGCCTCGACCTGCTCGCCGAGCACGAGGCCGAGGTCTGCGCCATCCTCCTCGACGTGATGATGCCGGTCATGGACGGCATGACCATGCTTGAGCACCTGGCCGAACGTCATGTGCCCGAGCGCATCCCGGTCTTCCTCATTACCGGCGAGAGCGACAGCGAGGTCATCAAGCAGGCCTACGACCTCGGGGTCATGGATGTCATCTCCAAGCCCATCACGCCGCCCATCGTGCTCCGGCGCGTCAATTCGGTCATGGAGCTGTTCGCCGCGCGCAACCATCTCGCCGACGTGGTGGCCGAGCAGACCGAAGAACTGCGCGAGCAGAACCAGCAGCTCCAGAACCTCAACATGGGCATGATCGAGGCCCTTGCCACGGCAACGGAGTTCCGCAGCGGGGAGTCCGGCGAGCATGTGCGCCGCATCCACGACATCACGCGCCTCCTGCTCGAGGAGACCCCCCTGCGCGAGCAGTTCTCCAAGGAGGAGATCCGCCAGATCGCGCTGGCGGCCATCCTGCACGACGTGGGCAAGATCTCCGTGCCGGACGCCATCCTCAACAAGCCGGCCAGGCTCACGCCCGAAGAGTTCGCCACCATGCAGCGGCACACGGTGAGCGGCGACGAGATGCTGACCCAGATCCCGCAGCTCAAGGGCCTGCCCTTCTACGATTACGCCAGGCTCATCGCCCGCCACCACCACGAGCGCTGGGACGGCAAGGGCTATCCCGACGGCCTCGCCGGGGACGACATCCCCATCTACGCGCAGATCGTGGGCGTGGCCGACGTGTACGACGCCCTGGTGAGCCAGCGCATCTACAAGCCGCCCTTCGAGCACATGGACGCGGTGGACATGATCGTCAACGGCCGCTGCGGAACCTTCAACCCCCTGCTGATGCAGTATTTCCGCGACATCGCGCCCGCCATCCGCGACCTGTATGCGCGCGGCGCGCATACGCACACCCCTGCACAGACTGAGACAAGGTGAACTTTTATGGATGCGACTCGCAAGGAGCGGCTCAAGGCCGCGGGGATCAATGTGGACGGCGCCCTCGAGCGCTTCATGGGCAATGCCGGCATGCTCGAGCGCTATTTCGGCCGCTTTCTTGAGGAAAAGAGCTATGCGGCCCTGGCCGCGGCAGTGGCCGCTGACGACGCCGCCGCTGCCGCCGCGGCCGTGCACACGCTCAAGAGCGTCTGCGGCAGCATCGGCTGCGACCACATGCAGGCGCTGGCCCTCGCCCAGGAGGCGAAGATGCGCGCGGGCGACTGGCCCGGCGCCAAGGCCATGATGCCCGAGCTTCAGGAAGAATACGACCGCGTGTGCGCCGTGCTCCGGGGCTGAACTTGACGCATAGCCATCCCCGGGCCTCCGCGCCCCTGCGCAAGTGGCTTCTGCCCTTTCTCTATTGCGTCACCGTGGCCTATATGGCCTTCACCGCCCTTGCGCTGCACCGCCTGGGCGCCATCACCGACCTGCTCTACCAGTATCCCTTCATCGTTTCGGGCGAGGCCACGCAACTGCGCACGCGCCTTGGCGAGCTCAGCCGTTCGCTCCCGCTCTTCGTGGGGCGCCCGGGCGTGGGTGAGGCCGAAATCAACTCCTTCCTTGCCGGGCAGGCGCGCGTCGGCGACGAGGCCATCGCCCGCATCCGCGACAAGTTCCGCGGCAACGAGGCCCAGCTCACCGCGCTTGTGGACTCGCTTGCGGAATTGCGCCACGTGCGCCGCGACTTCGTCGCCGCCAATGTGGGCCGGGACGACAGCGAGGAGGTGGAGCGGGACTATGCCCGCATCGTGCTGCCGCGCTTCCGCACGGTGGACACCATCCTCCGGGAGATCACGGCCGGCGCGGAGGAGCGCGCGCTCGCCCTCGTGGAGGACATGAACCGCATCCGCAATGCTGCTGTCCTCGTGACCTTCGTGGTGGGCGTGATGATCCTTTTGCTCATCATGTACACCCACCGCCTCGAAAGTGCGCGCATGGCCGAGGTGGCCTATCAGGAGCGGCTTTTCCGTCTCCTCGGCGAGAATATCGATGAGGTCTTCCTCATTGCGGACGGCGCGGGCGCCCTCGATTATGTGAGCGTCAACAGCGGGCGCATCCTCGGCATCCCGGCTGCGGAATTGCGCGAGGAGCCCGACCGGCTCTACGGCCTCTTCGAGGCGCCCGTGGCCGAGTGGCTCAAGGGGCTGGTGCTCCAGTTCCACAGCCGCCACCCCTCGGAGCGCGATGTCACCCTTTACCCCGGGGAAGACTCGGCCATGGAGCTGAGGCTCCCCTCGGGCGGCCGCTTCTTCAAGGTGCGCGTCTATCCCATTTGGGTGGGCGACACCTTCCAGCGCACCATCCTCGTGCTCAACGACCAGACCGAGGCCATCAGGAGCCGGCAGGCGCTCAACGACGCGCTCCAGAACGCGCGCACGGCCAATTCCGCCAAGAGCAGCTTTCTCTCGCACATGAGCCACGAGATCCGCACGCCCATGAACGCCATCATCGGCATGACCACCATCGCGCTCAGCCACATGAACAACCCCGCGCGCGTGGAGGACTGCCTCGGCAAGATCGCGCTCTCCTCGCGCCACCTGCTGGGCCTGATCAACGACGTGCTCGACATGGCCAAGATCGAGGAGGGCAAGCTCTCCATCAACCGCGAGCCCTTCGACCTCAAGGAGTCGCTGCGCTCCCTCGCCACCCTGGTCATGCCGCAGGTGGAGGCGCGCGGCCTCAATTTCGACATCCTCGTGCATGACGAGGTGCCCGAAAACCTGGTGGGCGACGCGCTCAGGCTCAACCAGATCCTCCTCAACCTGCTGTCCAATTCCATCAAGTTCACGCCGGCCGGTGGCACGGTGGCGCTCACGGTGCGCGAGGTCATGGCGCGCGACACCTCGGTGCGCCTCCAGTTCGTCGTCCGCGACACAGGCATCGGCATGAACCGCGAGGCCCTGGAGCGCCTGTACCGGCCCTTCGAGCAGGCCTCGGCGGCGACGGCGGCCCGCTTCGGCGGCACGGGCCTCGGCATGGCCATCACCCAGAACCTCATCACCCTGCTCGGCGGCACCATCCAGGTGGAGAGCGAGGAGGGCAAGGGCACGGAATGCACCGTGGAGCTGCCCTTCCGCGTGGCCGAAGGCGCGGCCGAGGGCGAGCGCTGCGAGCTCGGGCCCTTGCGCGTGCTCGTGGTGGACGACGACCAGGGCACCTGCGAGCACGCCGCCCTTCTGCTCGACAAGATGGGCATGACCGTGAGCTGGACGCTCAACGGCAAGGACGCCCTGCGCGTGCTCCACGAGGCGCATGACAAGGGCGAGGACTTCGACATCTGCGTCATCGACTGGAAAATGCCGGAAATGGACGGCAAGGAGCTGGCCCGCCGCATCCGTGCGGAGATCGGGGCCTCGCACATCATCCTCATCCTCGCTTCGGCCTACGATTACAGCGTCATCGAGGAGGAGGCCCGCGCCGTGGGCGTGGACGCCTTCATCCCCAAGCCTTTCTTCGCCTCGAGCCTCTACAACACCCTGTGCACGGTGACGCGCCGCGCGGCCGCACGCGCGGGGACGCAGGCAGGCGAGGCGCAGGCGGCGCCCGTGGCTTCCGGCGAAGCCGCCCCCGCGGAGACCCCGCCGGCCCCGGCAGCGGAGAAGGGCGGCATGGGCCGCTTCGATTTCAGCGATTGCCGCCTCCTGCTCGCCGAGGACAACGAGTTCAACCAGGAGATCGCCTGCGAATTTCTCGACATGGTGGGCGCCACGGTGGATGTGGCGGCCAATGGCCGCGAGGCCGTGGAGAAATTCAAGGCTTCGGCGCCGGGCACCTATGCCTGCATCCTCATGGATGTGCAGATGCCCGAGATGGACGGCCACGAGGCCACCCGCGCCATCCGCGCGCTGGACCGGCCCGACGCGCAGACGATCCCCATCATCGCCATGACGGCCAACGCCTTTGACGACGATGTGACCGCGGCGCTCGCCGCCGGCATGGACGGCCACCTCGCGAAGCCGCTGGACGTGCAGGCCATGTACCGGCTCATGGAAGAAAAGATTCGCGGCGGCAGGGGCCCGGCCCCGGAGACGGCGGCATGAGCGGCCCGGCAGGCGAGGGCGCCCTCCACCAAGTGCTGCTTGCGTATGTGACCGTACCGGATGCGGCGGGCGACGGCGAGGCGGCCTTCGCGCTGGCCAGGCTCCTGGTGGAGCGCGGGCTTGCCGCGGGCGTCAACGTGGTGGACGGGGCGCGCTCGGTGTACCGCTGGCAGGGCGAGGTCTGCGAGGCGCGGGAGCGCATCCTGTTCGCGCAGGTGGCGGCGCCGGCTTTTGCGGCTTTTTGCGCGGCGGTCGCTGCGGCGCATCCGCACGCCGTCCCCTGCGTGCTCGGGCTTGCGGTGGCGGCCGGGCATGCGCCCTTTGTGCGCTGGATCGGTGAGAACAGCGCGGCGCCAGCGTCATAATCCTTTTTGGAGGAGTTGGTAAATATTCCTTAAATCCGTCTGAAGCGAAGCGGAAGACGGGTGCTGGTGCCGGAAGAATCCTAAAAAATAAGATTTTTCGGGGCTGGC